>CALYQH010000010.1 GCA_945283395.1 uncultured Ventosimonas sp.
AATATAGGATAGGAGTGTAGTAATAGCATAGGAAATTCCTCTATCAAGATTAAGGCGAGATAAGATAATAACTTCTAATAAACCTGGTAAGTTTCTTGTGAGCACTATAGTCACTAAGGCTATTATCAACGCTATTAGAAAAGCTTTGAGAGTTAACGGGGTGGTTGATACACCATCTGCACCTATATATTGATAGAGGGTAATGGTATCTAAGTAAGAGAAAACAGCTAGTACATCAGACCAGATAAAATAGAGTGTACAACCAAAAATAACTAATAATAATAAGCGAATTAAACGTAATGATTGTTGGTTGATTTCGTGAATATCTAAAACCGGTTCCTCAATAATTTCTTCTTCGCCTTCCTTATTACTTTGCTCTCTAAGCTTTTGACGTTTCTCTAACACTCGTTGGAAAGCAATACGTCTGGCTGCCACACTTAGGCCTCGAATTAATACGGCTTCAGAGATAATCCAAATGAGCACCGCATAGAAAGTTACTATTAATCTATCAGTTAATCTCAGCGACGTATAATAATAGCCGAGGATAGTACTAAACATTAGAATTACTGGTAATAACACAATAGCAAGTGCCATCAGCCAACGAATGGAACTCAAATAGGGTCTAATATTTTTAGAAAGAATGGTGTAAATAAGTACTAATGCCATTAATAAATAACAGATAATAACTGTAATGATACCTATTGCATCATTACCTATGTTATCTAATTGCTGACTAGCAATAGTGACTACCACCATAAGAATGAGAGATAAGGCACCCAATTGGATAATATGTGAGCGCATATTAGCCACTTGTTGAGCATCCCAATCAAAATGCTTAAATGCTACATTATTAGGTGATAATAAGCGGTAAGTAGTGTAGAAAAATAACCAACCTATAGCTAATTCTAAAAGAGTACTGCCATAAGCATAGTTAACACCTCGACCATCTAATAAAAGTGCTAGACCTGCTAAAGCAAGAGCTAAACTAGTGGGTAACGCTAATAATATGTTAAACAAAATTACTAAAGGTGTATGTTTTTGTGAATCATGTCTAACATTACCTACTTCTTTATTAAGAGAAGCAATACGTTCTCTTAAATAACTACGTTTCCACAATAAGCCAATGATGAGCAAGACAACAGGAATAAAAATCCAAGGTCGGTCTAATAAACCATGAATAATATTGGAGATAGTTGCTTGCCATGAAATATTGGTTAATTCATTTTGTAATCTTTGGGGCGCTTGTTTTAACCAATTAAAATCGATAGTAGGGTTACTAGGTAACCAAAACATTTTTTCATCGATACTAGCAGATAATTGGTTAACTTTAGCTAATAATTGTTGCTTAACAATTTGTAAATTAACTGTTTCTGTTGTTAAATTGTTTAAAGATGATTGTAAATCAGTATAAAGCTGTTGGCGAATGCGGGCTAAGTTAAGTAACTCTTGATGCAAGCTATCATCAATAGTATCAGTTTGATTGGATAATAATTTATTAACATAATTAGTAGGGCTTACAAATAATTCCCGTTGTTGGTTTAGTTGGAATTGATAAAGGCGAAAATTAGCTATATCTTCTGTTGAAAGCTGGTCTTTCCTAACAGTGGGTAAAGATTGTTTTTGTTGATAAAGGATTTGAAATAAACCAGTACTTCCTTTAAGTGCATTAACTTGTCCTGTTAATGTTTCTTCTATATGTTTTGTGGTATCTAGTTGTTGTTTATACAAGGTATTAAGTTTGGATACTTCATTAAGTTTATTATTGGTTTGTAATAAATATTCTGATAATTCAACATTCTTTTTACTTTCGGTGCGTAATAAGTCATTAGACTGGCTATCTTTATCTTGTGCTAAATCTTGAACGGTTTTTTCTGTTACTGCTAGCCGACGAGTGTTAATGATATTTTGTAATTGATTATTTTCTTGTTCAGCCCGAGACATTTCTTCGGTCAATAGATTGCGGAGGCTTGTTGAATATTCTTGGAGAGTACTGCTACTAGATATTTCTAAATGTAATAAATTAATTTGTGAGTTGATAGCTACCTGTTCTGCCTGTAATTTCAGTTTTACTTGTTCTGTTTGTGAGGCTTTTAGTTGAGTAGCTATTTCTTGTAAACGATTTTGTAAACTGGTTATTTCTAATTGATTTTGCTCTGGACGTGTTTGGGCATGAGAAATTGTATTACTAGCATTGGTTAGTTCAATTTGCCAATTATTAAGCTTATCATTGTTATCATTAAAACGTTGTTGTAGTGTTTCATCTGTTATTTTAGCGTCATCTTTAATAGTAACTATAGGGGTGGCTGTTAGATTATCTAGTTGTTTTCGATAACTAACAGATTTTTCAGGTGCTTCGGCTACTTGTTTTTTTAGGCTAGCCAGTTTAGCTTCATTTTCATCACGTGTTCTAGCAAATTGTAATGCTTGTTCTAAGGTTGTTTTTGCTATAGCAATCTCATTTTCTGATAGTTTTTTGGTAGATAGATCATCTATGGCTTTTTGAATAGTGGCGGTAGTTATTGATTGAGTAATAGCCCTATTACCATCTACCGAAGGCGCAGCAAAACATGTGAAGGATAAGCTAATTAATAGAGTAATTAGAATATAACGATGTAGCTTCATCGTATAGAGCCCCTTACTTATAAAGTCCGTCTTGTTGTATTATGCCTAGTTAACATAGCAAGTTCTAGTAAGCAAATAGTCTAGGCACTCTTTTCAAATTGCAAAAAAGTTGGTAAGAAATAGTACCACAAAGACTAGCTAATTTCGTTGCCGAAATTTGCTTTCCCCATAGTTCAACCTGACTCCCTATTCCCGCTTGCGGATGATTGGTTAAGTCGATTGTTAACATATCCATAGATACTCTGCCAACTAACGGTACTAGCTTACCGTCGACGGCTACTGGAGTATTATTGGGCGCTAGGCGAGGATAACCGTCAGCATAACCTATTGCGACAACGCCTATTCTTGTATGTTGTTTAGTAATAAAACAGCCACCGTAACCTATTGCTTCACCTGCTGGTAGCTCTCGGATAGAAATGATTTTAGACTGCAAAGTCATTACTGGAGTTAATTGTTCTGCCTGTGCTTGAGGAAATTCGAAAGGAGGTGAGCCATATAGCATAATTCCAGGCCGAACCCAATCACTTTTTACCTCTGGATGAGCTAGTATGGTTGGCGAATTACAAAGACAGGTTTCCGCTTTAAGATTTTTTGTGGCTTGCAGAAAGGTTTGGTACTGTTTTTGCGTATAGTCGCAATCAAGTTCATCTGATCTGGCAAAATGAGTTATTAACGTAATTTTAGCCACTTTCCCTGTGGCCATTAATTGTGTATAAGCCTTTTCATACTGGTCAGGGAAAAAGCCAACCCTATGCATACCCGAATCTAGTTTCAGAAATAGCTTGAGTGGTTTAGTCAAGTGAGCTTTTTCTATAGCAACTATTTGCCATGGTGAATGAATAACTGGCCAAAAATGGTGTTGTTCTATGAGGGGTAGTTCACTTTCTTCAAAAAAACCTTCTAGTAATAAAATAGGATTGTGAATGCCTGCTTCTCTTAGTTCAATAGCCTCTTCTATACAGGCCACAGCGAAAGCACTAGCGTTTTTTTCTAGTGCTTTTGCACATTCTATAGAACCATGCCCATAGGCGTCAGCTTTTATGACTGCTATAGCTTTTTGACCAGAGATAGTTTGAGCTAGTTGGTAATTATTACAAAGGGCTTTCAGATCAATAATAGCTTGAGCAGGTCGCATAACAAATACTCGATAATTTATTTTTATAACATTGCATAGCAAGAGGTCTGATTGGCATAAAACGGTAACCAGTAATATTAAGGTAATGAAGCAATTATAGTGATTTCAATCAGTAATTCGGGCTCACACATGTTAGCTTCAACGGTGCTTCTAGCAGGCGTTACCCCTTCTGGTAACCAAGCATCCCAAATGCTATTCATGCGTTCAAAATCTTTATCAATATTTTTTAGATAAATGGTAGCTGATAAAATCCGCGTCTTATCTGTACCTGTCTCACCTAAAAGTCTTTCAATTGAGGCTAGCGTTTCTTTGGTTTGTTTTTCGATATCCCCTTGTACATCTTCAGCCACTTGTCCGGCAAGAAATACAAATTTATCATGAATAACCACTTGGCTCATGCGCTTATTAGCATGTAGACGTTTAATTGACATGAATAACTCCTATTTATTATTGGTAACGTGAAAAAGCAAAACCTTCGGTACTTATTTCTGGTTTATCTCCAGCTATTATATCACTTAAGTAACGGCCTGAACCGGCAGCCATTGTCCAGCCTAAAGTACCATGCCCAGTGTTGAGATACAAATTATTGATACGAGTTTCACCAATAATAGGGGTTCCATCTGGGGTGGCAGGTCTTAAACCCGTCCAAAAAGTTGCTTGGCTAATATTACCACCTTGTGGATAGAGATCGCGAGTGACTAATTTTAGAGTTTCTCTACGTTTAGTTGGCAAGGATAAGTCAAATCCACAAAGTTCAGCCATTCCTCCTACGCGGATACGATTCTCGAAGCGGGTTATAGCAACCTTATACGTCTCATCTAAGATAGTTGAAGTAGGTGACATATCTGGGTTGCTGATAGGAATGGTAAGGGAATATCCTTTTAGAGGGTAAATAGGTAGATAAATGCCTAAAGGAGCCAGTAGCTGGGGAGTATAACTACCTAAACAAAGTATATAGCGGTCAGCTTGGATGAGTTCACCGTCAATCCAGACCCCATTAATAATATTACCGCTAACGTGAAGTTTTTCAATAATACGATTGAACTTAAATTCTACCCCTAACTGTTCGGCTATTTTGGCTAATCGAGTAGTAAAAAGATAACAATCACCTGTTTCATCATTTGGTAACCGTAAAGCTCCTACTAATTTATCTATTACTGGAGCTAAGGCTGGTTCTACCTTAGTGATAGCAACTTTATCTAATAGCTCATAAGGAACATTTGCTTGTTTAAGAATGTTAATATCTTTAGCCGCATTATCTAATTGTTGTTGAGTGCGGAAAAGTTGAGTAGTTCCAAGGGTTAGTTGTTCGTAGTTGATTCCTGTATCTGTTCTTAGTTGGTCCAAGCAATCACGACTATATTCTGACATACGAACCATCCGCTCTTTATTTACCGCATAACGATTGGTCGTACAATTACGTAACATTTGCATCAGCCAACGATATTGTAGGCGGTCATTAGTTGCTTTAATAGCTAAAGGGGCATGTTGTTGTGTAAGCCATTTTATTGCCTTGCAGGGTATGTCGGGAGCAGCCCATGGCGAAGCATAACCTGGTGAGATTTGCCCTGCATTCCCATAACTGGTTTCAAGTGCAGGGCCAGCTTGGCGATCTATGACAGTTACTTGCATGCCTTTTTTTACTAGAAAATAAGCTAATGTTGTTCCTATTACACCACTACCCAGTACTAATATTCGCATGATGGCCTCTTTGCAATTAGGATTATTTTTATTAAACACGACTTATAACTAGTATATAGTTAATCTATTAGGCTATTTATCTATTTATATAATTATATTTAGTGATTATCATTTTTTTTATTTTATTTCATAGTGGATGTTATTATGAGAACTAAAACAGAAAGTAGAAAAGATTTAGATAAAATAGACAGAAGTATTTTAAAAATCTTACAACAAGAAGGCCGTATTGCTTTTACGGAATTAGGAGATAGAGTAGGGCTTTCAACTACCCCTTGTACTGAAAGAGTCAGGCGTTTGGAGCGTGAAAAGGTAATTTTAGGCTATCACGCCCAATTAAACCCTAAATATTTGAAATCTAATTTGTTGGTTTTTGTAGAAATCAATTTAGCCTATAAGTCTGGTGATATATTTGAGGAATTTAGAAAAGCAGTAGTTAAATTACCGCAGGTGCAAGAGTGCCATCTAGTGTCTGGTGATTTTGACTATTTATTAAAAGCGCGTATTTCTGAGATGGCTTCTTACCGAAAATTACTTGGTGATATTTTATTAAAATTACCTCATGTCAGAGAGTCTAAGAGTTATATAGTGATGGAGGAAATTAAAGAAAGCTTAGCCTTGCCCATTACTGACTAGTTAGCTATAAACAAAAAGGAGTGTTGTCTGTTGTCATAGCAAACAGTAGCCATTGTAAAAACTTTAATTAGATTGGCAATAAAAATAAAGTTAGCACTATTACTATTATAATAAAAGCGGTTAAGAAAATAACAGTTGCTATTAAGATATCTGAAGAAAGCCTATCAGCTAGATGACTTATAGAGTGTCTAATTTTTTTTCATGCTAACTAAAAAACCGACAAATGAGTCGGTTTTTATAAGATTATTAAAGATTAAGCCACGTTTTTACTTAATGCTTTAAGATGGGCATTCAAACGACTCTTATGGCGAGCGGCCTTGTTTTTGCTAATAATGCCTTTATCTGCAATACGATCAATAACGGGAACTGCTTTAGCATAAGCTTCTTTTGATTTTTCTAAATCTTTAGTTGCTAACACTTTAACCACGTTCTTGATATAGGTACGAACCATAGAGCGCAAGCTGGCATTGTGAGCGCGTTGCTTTTCAGCTTGTCTTGCGCGTTTTTTTGCGGATGGGGTATTTGCCACCTTTCAACTCCTCGAAAAAACTCTATTAATAAAACTAAGGCCAGCAATGTTGCCTTTTTTTTCAAGAGATGTCAAGTTATTTTATAAGAAGAAATACCATAAAATGGCTGTTAATATATGATAACTTTATTAACATTAATTAGTTAAATAAAGTTTGCGATCGTTATAACAGCCGCTTAAACTTCAATGCGCTGATTTGCTTTCTCTTTAAAATAAGCTATAAAGAGGGGCTTATTATTTATTATGAGCTAAATTAGGACTAATTTATTGTTATGTCAGAAACAGTTGAGCAACCAAAGAAAAACTCCGAGGATGGTTTATTACGTTCCAGTATAGTGGTGAGTTTGATGACGTTATTATCACGAGTTTTGGGAATGGTGAGGGATATAGTGGTAGCTCGCTATTTTGGTTCTAATTCAGCCGCTGATGCTTTCTTTGTAGCTTTTCGCATTCCTAACTTTTTGCGGCGCCTCTTTGCAGAGGGTGCTTTTGCGCAAGCATTTGTACCAGTATTATCAGAATATAGAACTAAGCGTACCATAGCAGAGGTTAAGCTATTAGTGGATAGAACCATAGGTGCTTTAGGCTTGGTACTTTCCGGAATTACAGTATTTGGAGTGATTTTTGCCCCTTATATTATGATGGTATTTGCTCCTGGATTTTATAATGATCCCTATAAAATGGAGTTGGCTGGGAGATTGCTACGTATCACGTTCCCTTACTTAATGTTGATTTCATTAACAGCGTTTTGTAGCGGTATTTTAAATAGTTATAGTAAATTTGCAGTGCCTGCGGTTACGCCTATTTTTCTTAATATTAGCATGATAGCAGCCACTATTTTTATGTCTCCTTTTTTTACCGTGCCAGTTATGGCTTTGGCATGGGGAGTATTTATTGCAGGGGTTGCTCAGTTCTTATTCCAATTACCTTTTTTAGCCAAAATGAGATTATTGCCCCGTCCTAGATTACATAAAGATGAGGGAGTTAAACGTATTTTGTTATTAATGCTTCCGGCGTTATTAAGTGTTTCTGTTAGTCAAATTAACCTTTTATTTGATACGATTTTGGCTTCTTTCTTAAAAGAAGGCAGTGTGTCATGGCTTTATTATGCGGATAGATTATCAGAGCTGCCATTGGGGGCTTTTGGTATTGCAATAGGAACAGTCATTTTGCCGAGTCTTTCAAGACAGCATGCAGGAGAGAGGCCGCAAGCATTTTCTGCTACTATTGATTGGGCAATTAAAATGGTGTTATTAGTAGGTGTACCTGCTGCGATCGCATTAGGAGTATTAGCTGAACCTTTAATAGCTACACTTTATAATTATGGAAAAATGACAACTTATGCAGTAGAGCAGTCTGCTAAAGCTTTACAAGCATATTCATTAGGAGTATTAACCTTTATGTTAATCAAAGTGTTAGCTCCTGGATACTTTGCTCGGCAAGATTTAAAAACTCCAGTCAAAATAGCTATTATTTGCATGATAGCTAATATGGGGTTTAATTTAGTTTTGATATGGCCGTTGCAGCATGTTGGTTTAGCATTAGCTGCATCCCTTTCCTCTGTATTAAATACCATTTTATTAGGTTGGGGATTATATAAGGCAGGTGTTTATAAACCGGGAGCTGGATGGTTTGTATTTATTGCTAGGTTAGTTGCAGCTTGTATAGTAATGTCTATATTGTTATTGAGGTTAAATGCTCCTTCTGTTGATTGGTTTGCTTGGTCTTGGAAAAAACGGGTAGTTGAAATGAGCATTTTAGTCATAGCTGGAGTTATTGTCTTTTTTGGAGCTTTAGGACTGTTTGGAATGAGGCCAAGACACTTTAGACAAATGATAACTAATTAATAGTTACCAATTTTTTTACACTATGTAGTTGCCGATAATGATAGTAGTACTGCTTTCGCAAGATTGTAATAGAAATGATTTGACTAAAAAATGAGTTAATGCATAGTTAAAAGAAATCCATTCCACTAGCTATTTAACAGAAATAAACACAGAATAAAATGCTAGATAACTAAAAAAGTTGCTCATTTTAACTAATTAGATGAGCAAGTATTTTAATTTTTACCAATAATTTAAAGAGATAGGTTATTGACTATTAATTTATAGTTATTAGTTAAAGTTAGCCATTTATTGATGAATGGCTAACCAGAATAAATTATTCTTCGATGTAGGTGTCAGGGTCTTGTTTAGGGGCGCTATGTTGATTGATTGTTGAGATAAGTAACATATCATCTTTATCAAGCGCAAAATTAAAAATGTCTAAATTTTCTACCATACGGTTAGGAGTAGAGGTTTTAGGAATAACCGAATTGCCTAATTGGATATGCCAACGTAATACTATTTGGGCAGGTGTTTTTTGATGTTTATGTGCTAGCTGTCTGATTCTGATGTCATTAAGTAGTTCAGTGCCTTTTCCTAGAGGGCTCCAATCTTGGCAAATAATATGATATTGTTTTAACCAGTGACGAATTTCTTGTTGTGGTAAATAAGGACTCAGCTGAATTTGATTTACCGCTGGAATTACTCCCGTCTCATCAATGATTCGGCTTAAATGAGCTATTTTGAAATTGGATGTGCCAATTGCTCTAACTAAACCGTTATTGTAGAGGGTTATTAAAGCTTGCCATGTTTCCACATAAAGATCTTTACTGGGCAGAGGCCAGTGTATTAAATATAAGTCTAAATAATCAAGTTGCAAATCTTTAAGTGTGTGCTGAAAGGCATTAATAGTTTTTGTATAACCATGTTCACTACCTCTAACTTTGCTGGTTACAAATAAGTCTTCTCTTGCTATTTTAGTCTGTTTTATGGCTTTGCCTATCGCGGCTTCATTGTCATATTTAGCAGCAGTATCTATTAACCTATAGCCCTTTTCGATGGCAGTACTAACTGCTTTAGTACACGCTTGCGACTTTAATGGCCATGTACCAAAGCCTATAGCTGGCAGAGTAATGCCATTATTTAAAGCAATAGTTGGTATTTGCATAATATACATCTCCTTACCTTTTACAATTCTGATGTTAGACTAGTAAATAGCATGATGGTACTGGTAAGAAAGTTATTTCATATTATCTATTGGTTTAATTGTTAAAATTTTGCAAAGTATTTTTTCTATAAATAATAGAATTAGATATAAGTTAATAAAAGGATATGGCATAGTAGAACTATGCATAAAGGCTTTAACAAAAGGCACAAATAGTCATGCGTTTATTTGGAATATATATTGTTATTGAAATAGTTTTGTTATTAATAGCTGGCCGTGTCCTCGGCATAGGTTTAACGCTTTTTATCATGTTAGCTACCGCGGTGTTAGGAGTATTAGTTTTACGTTTGGCTGGGCTGTCAACCTTATTAGGCATCAGACAGAAAATAGTCAGCGGCGAGTCACCTAATAGCGAGATGATGAATGGACTGTTATTAGGAGCTGGAGGATTCCTGTTATTATTACCTGGGTTATTAGGAGATGTGATAGGCGCGTTATTGATTATTCCTTCCACAAGGACATTGTTTATTCAGATCGCTAAAAAGTTATTGAGGTATTATGGCGTTCAAAAACAGACTTATGCAGGAGATTTTCGGCAAGGATTTGAGAAAAAAGAAAATGACGGTAACATTATTGAGGGAGAGTGGCAAAAAAAAGATGAATAAAATAAAAAATTATCCCTTGAAATCTAAAAAATAGTCCCTATATAGGTAGTATGTTTATTTGATACTGAGTTCTTGTAAAGAGCGAGGTATTTTTATCTAGTTGCCATTATTAATTCATGTAACTAATAATGGTGTAATTGTTGTTCATTAACTAATAATTTATTCAGGAGAATTTTGGATATGAAACTTCGTCCATTGCATGACCGTGTTGTCATTCGCCGTAGCGAAGAAGAAACAAAGACTGCTGGTGGTATTGTATTGCCAGGCTCAGCAGCTGAAAAACCAAACCAAGGTGAAGTAGTAGCTGTAGGTACAGGCCGTGTATTAGATAATGGTGAAGTTCGTGCGGTTGCTTTAAAGGTTGGTGATAAAGTCGTGTTTGGCCCATATTCTGGAAGTAACACCATCAAAGTTGATGGAGAAGATTTACTTATTATGGGTGAAAGCGAAATTCTTGCTGTTATTGAAAAATAATTTACCAGTTTTATAAGATTTGAGGAAAATATAATGGCTGCTAAAGAAGTTAAATTTGGCGATTCTGCACGTAGAAGATTATTAACTGGGGTTAATGTTTTAGCCGATGCAGTAAAAGCAACTTTAGGTCCAAAAGGTCGTAATGTAGTTTTAGAGCGTAGCTTTGGTGCGCCTTTAATCACTAAAGATGGTGTTACAGTTGCAAAAGAAATTGAATTAAAAGATAAAGTTGAAAATATAGGTGCTCAATTAGTTAAAGATGTAGCATCAAAAGCTAATGATGCAGCAGGTGATGGTACTACTACTGCTACTGTTTTGGCTCAAGCTATTGTAACTGAAGGTTTAAAATCAGTAGCTGCTGGTTTAAACCCAATGGACTTAAAGCGTGGTATTGATAAGGCAACAACAGCTATTGTCGCTGAGCTTAAAAATTTATCTAAACCTTGTGCTGATACTAAGTCTATAGCCCAAGTTGGTACTATTTCTGCTAACTCAGATGAATCAGTAGGCAATATCATTGCTGAAGCTATGGAAAAAGTAGGTAAAGAAGGTGTGATAACTGTTGAAGAAGGTTCAGGTCTAGAAAACGAACTTTCTATAGTAGAAGGTATGCAGTTTGATCGTGGTTATCTATCTCCTTACTTCATAAATAAACCAGATACTATGGCTGCTGAAGTAGATAATCCTTATATCTTATTAGTAGATAAGAAAATCTCTAATATCCGCGAATTGTTACCTGTGTTAGAAGCAGTAGCTAAATCAGGTCGTCCATTATTAATTATTGCTGAAGATGTAGAAGGCGAAGCCTTAGCAACCTTAGTAGTTAATAATATGCGCGGAATTGTAAAAGTAGTTGCTGTTAAGGCTCCTGGTTTTGGTGATCGTCGTAAAGCTATGCTGCAAGACATTGCTATCTTGACTGGTGCGGCTGTAATAAGTGAAGAAGTAGGATTAAGTCTAGAAAATACTACATTAGAACACTTAGGTACTGCTAAACGTACTCTTTCTAACAAAGAAAATACTACTATCATTGATGGTGCTGGTAATCAAGCTGATATTGAAGCACGTATTAAACAAATCCGTGCGCAAATTGAAGAAACTACCTCAGATTATGATCGCGAAAAATTACAAGAACGCCTTGCCAAATTAGCAGGTGGCGTAGCTGTAATCAAAGTAGGCGCGGCAACTGAAGTTGAAATGAAAGAGAAAAAAGCGCGCGTAGAAGATGCCTTGAGTGCTACTCGTGCTGCTGTTGAAGAAGGTGTTGTGCCTGGTGGTGGTGTTGCTCTTGTTCGTGCTATAGAGGCGATTAAAAACCTCAAAGGCTCTAATGAGGAACAAACTGTAGGTATCAATATTTTACGTCGTGCAGCTGAAGCTCCTCTTCGTCAAATTGTTGCTAACGCTGGAGATGAATCCTCTGTTGTGCTTGATAAAGTAAAACAAGGTAAAGGTAATTATGGTTACAATGCTGCTACTAGCGAATATGGTGATATGATAGAGTTTGGAATCATTGATCCTGCTAAAGTAACTCGTAGTGCATTACAAGCTGCTGCTTCTATCGCCGGCTTATTAATTACTACTGAAGCTATTGTAGCCGAAATTCCTGAAGAAAAAGCTGCTCCTGCAATGCCTGATATGGGTGGTATGGGCGGTATGGGCGGCATGGGCATGATGTAATTTTTGCCATATCGCTTTGATTAAAAAACCCATCATTTGGTGGGTTTTTTTATGCTAAAAGAATTAATAAAGCATATAGAGTTCTATAACATTTTATTTTAAATAAAATAATTTACTAAAAAAATTCTATTCGTAAAATAAAGAATTATCTTATCTAAGAAATGTTCGTGATAGTAATTGGTTAAAGAAATAACGGACGTTAAATCTAATACTCCTTAGTTTATTTATTCTGTATCTATTAAAAAGGCACTCGGCTAAGTGCCTTAAATAAAGCTATTTATTGTCATATTGTTTAAGAATGGTTAAGGCTTGCTCACTAACAGCTATACAGTTTTTAATATCACCTTGTCGTTGATATTGTTCTGCCTGTTGGCGGAGTTCGCTAATGTGTGTTTTACTAGGTTCCCCCATGGTCGAGGCATCATATGCCTTATAATTGCTGATTTTATTAAGATTGATGGCGCATAAATCTTCATTTTTTTGTTGAGAGTTAGAA
>CALYQH010000011.1 GCA_945283395.1 uncultured Ventosimonas sp.
CATTATTAGAAATGAGCAGCAGCAAGTAATAGCTATTATTGAGCAAAAGGATG
This sequence comes from uncultured Ventosimonas sp., assembly GCA_945283395.1. Classification (GTDB taxonomy): domain Bacteria; phylum Pseudomonadota; class Gammaproteobacteria; order Pseudomonadales; family Pseudomonadaceae; genus Entomomonas. The sequence continues at coordinate 54 of CALYQH010000011.1, forward strand.
CGAGCTTTGAGCAGAAGCAAATTAAAGAAGCTAATACGGGTATTTTGGCATCTTCTACCGAGCCGCTTAGGAAATGGTTAAGCCAATTATCTAATAATAATGCCCAAGGTGAATACTATTTAACCGATGTAATAGCTATGGCAGTAGCAGATGGCTTTACTATTGAGACCTGTCAACCTATTACGGAGATGGAAGTGCAAGGAGCTAATGATAAAGTGCAATTAGCTCAGCTAGAACGTTTCTATCAATTGCAACAAGCTACTGATTTAATGGCCCAAGGGGTGACTTTATTAGATCCACATAGGTTTGATATCAGAGGTGAAGTCAAGGTCGGCCAAGATATTGAGATAGATGTCAATGTCATTTTAGAGGGTAAAGTAGTTATAGAGGATAATGTCACTATAGGTGCTAATTCTATTATTAAAAATAGTATATTAAAACGTGGTGTTACAGTTAAACCCAATAGCCATATAGAGGGAGCTATTTTAGAAGAAGAAAGTGATGCAGGGCCTTTTGCAAGGTTACGCCCAGGCACTATTTTGGAGAAAAAAGCCCACGTAGGTAATTTTGTAGAATTGAAAAATACCAAGTTAGGTGAATATTCAAAGGTAGGACATTTAACTTATTTGGGAGATGCTGAAATAGGTAATTATTGTAATATAGGGGCAGGTACTATCACTTGTAATTATGATGGTGTTAAGAAGTATAAAACAGTGTTAGGCAATGAAGTTTTTATAGGGTCTAATAATTCTTTAGTGGCACCTCTTAAAATAGGTGATGCTGCCACCACCGCAGCAGGGTCAACTATTACTGTAAATGTGGCAGCTAATGCTTTAGCCATAGGTAGAGCAAAACAAGTCCAAAAAGAGCAGTGGCAAAAACCTAAAAAAACTAATTAAAAGTAGCAGTCAGTTCACCATTTGTTTATAAGTTTACGAATGGATGTGCTAGAGTGTTGCATTTGATTTATTTAGACTATTTAAAAGTTCAGGGCAGGAACAGATAAATGAGCAGTGATTATTAACAGTAATAAAGCATCGCTTTTTGCTAGAATAAGGGATTAAAAAGTAAAAAGAGCGTATAAGTTGAAGCCATTGGGTTAGTTGTTTATTACCTATCCGCTAGCTAGTTTACTGGTTAATTAATACCAACGTTGTTCGCCTTCTGGCCTATTTTTAAAACGCTTCATACTCCACATATATTGAGTAGGCCAGCGTCTTACGCAGTTTTCGATGGTTTTGCCCATCACCGCTGCGCCTTGAGCTGTATCATCACTATATATAGTGTCAGGAACATCTTCAAAAATTACTTTATAGCTCCCGTCATCTAGTCGTATGGCGTGGCCCACAAAAGCTACCGCCTTATGACCTGCAACCATGCTGGCTACAAATTTACTGGTTAATACCTGAGTGGCAAAAAAAGGGACAAACACCCCTGAAGATCTAGCTGGCTCAGGATCAGCCGGTATACCGGCACAGCCACCACGGCGTATTTCTTTGATAACACTTAAAATACCTTCTTTAGTGGAAGGTGCTACTCTATTGCCCATCTGTACTCTACGTATTTTTAAAAAATCGTCTAGTTCTTTTAGTTTGGGTGGACGATAGAAAATAACTGGATTACAGTAACTAGAGTAATAGTGATTAAGAATTTCCCAATTGCCTAAATGGCTAGTAATACCAACTGCACCTTTACCAGATGAGATGGCCCTTTGTAATACATCCAGCCCTTCAACTTGTTTGATAACGGCTAATGTTTTTTTAGGTGGCCAACACCAAGCACAAGCACTTTCAGCTAGGGTTTTGCCCTGATTGATTAATGTTTGCTTTGCTAATCTATTAATTTGTGTTTGGCTAAGTTCAGGGAAACATTTGCTTAGATTAATTAAGGCTACTTGACGTGATCTATTAGGAAACCACCACATAAGATAGCCAACCAAGCAGCCTATTTTTTCAACTAGACACCAAGGGAATAGGGCAAATAAACGAATAAAAGCGACAGCAATTTTACCTTTTAGTTTTTTCACACGCATATCTCATCTCATCAGCGTTAAGTTTATTTTAGCATTTACTAACGAATAAATGGTGTGTTCGTCACCTTTTATATATGAATAGCTTATAATAGCTTTATGATATTTGATAGGCTCAAACAAGTATGGATTTATAACTCATGTTAGTGCATCTAGCCATTAGTAATTATGCTATTGTTGAACGATTAGACTTAGAGTTGACCGCAGGCATGACTGTTATCACAGGAGAGACGGGTGCCGGCAAATCCATTATGCTTGATGCGTTAGGTCTAGCATTAGGGGATAGGTGCGATAGTAGTGTGGTGCGGCCTCATACTGATAAAGCAGACATTTTAGCAAGTTTTGATATTAGCCAGATTGCCGAGGCGCAAGAGTGGCTAGCTAATAATGATTTAAACTTAGCTGATAATAGTTGCTTGTTAAGAAGAGTCATAACTCAAGATGGACGCTCTAGAGGCTATATTAATGGTACTCCTTGCCCTTTAAGTCAACTCAAATCATTGGGTGAGCTGTTAATAGATATTCATAGCCAGCATGAACATCAATCCCTTTTAAAGTTAGATAATCAGCGTAGATTGTTAGATGAATATGCTGCTCATTCGGCCTTAGTTGCACAAGTTAAGCAGTTAGCACAGACTTGGAAAGAAGCTTCGCAGGAGCTCTATCAACGTACTCATCGCAGTGAGAAACAACAAGCAAGACAGGCATTACTAAGCTATCAATTAGAAGAATTAGCGGCGTTATCCTTAGTGGCAGGTGAATTAGAACAATTAGAGGCGGAGCAACATAGTTTAAGCCAAGCAGATACTATTTTAAGCACTTGCCAGCAAGTATTGGCTAGTTGTAGTAATGATGAGGTGAATCTAATAGTGGTTTTAACTACAGCCATTAAAAAGCTAACCTCGTTCAAAACTCCTATTGCTGAATTGGTAGAGGTTAGCCAGTTATTTACTTCAGCACAGATTCAAATTGAAGAAGCTATGGCTGAAATAAATAGGTTTATTGACCATTTTGAAGCCGATCCTATTAGGCAACAACAAGTTGAAGAAAGGCTAGATAGAATTTATAGTTTGGCGCGTAAACATCATATTCAGCCTGCTGAGCTACCAGCCTTTACAACACAACTTACTACTGAACTAGCAACGCTTAATGCTGCTGATGAGTCGTTAGAGCAGTTAACTCAAAAGGTAGAGCAATTAACTAAAGACTATCAACAACAAGCTAAAAAGTTGTCGGATGCGCGGCATAAAGCAGCTATCAAATTAGCTAAGGCTGTCCAGAAAGAAATACAAACTTTAGGTATGCCGGGTGGCCAATTTGCTATTAATTTAACGCCAGTTGATTCGGCTGAACCTCAACGTAATGGTATGGAAATTGTGGAGTTTCAGGTCAGTAGTAATCCTGGTCAGCCGTTAAGGTCTTTAAATAAAGTTGCTTCAGGTGGTGAGTTATCTCGTATTAGTTTAGCTATTCAAGTGATTACTGCCCAAACATCTAGGGTCCCAACATTAGTGTTTGATGAAGTGGATGTAGGGATAGGTGGCCCTACTGCTGAGATCGTTGGGCAATTGTTAAATAAGATAGGGCAAACAGGTCAAATATTAGTGGTAACGCACTTGCCACAAGTGGCGGCACAAGGACACCAGCACTTATTGGTACATAAAGCACGTACTAAAACTAGCACCGAAACGGTAGTTAGTCAGCTTACGACTAAGCAACGTGTGGAAGAGTTGGCCAGAATGTTAGGCGGCGTAGAGCTAACTAAACAGTCTCTTGCCCATGCTGAAGCTATGTTAGCTACAGCACAACGCTGATTAGCAATAAGGGTGCTATAAAACTATCAAGTTATAGGCTAGTTAGTGTTTTATTGAACAGAAAGCGTCTTCATCATCAGCTAACAAGAGGTAATAGCTATTAGCTCGCTAAATTTGCTAGCCTGCTGTTTAACTTGTGCAGCGTTTTCTTTAGCAAATAAGTCATTAACAACGGCGACCAAATCCGCACCTGCCTTAGTTAAGCTAGTCACTTTGTCCAAGGTTATCCCTCCTATAGCGCATAGCGGTAAGTGTAAAGTTTTAGCTTGGCTTAAGACAGACTTATCAGCAGCTATAGCGTCAGGCTTAGTGAGTGAGCTAAAGAAACGACCAAAGGCTAAATAATTAGCCCCTGCCGCTTTTGCTTGGTGAGCGAGCTCTAAAGAACCATGACAAGTAGCGCCGATAATAGCGTTAGAGCCTAACAGTTTTCTAGCTGCTTCAATTGAACTATCGGTTTGGCCTAAATGTACTCCTACCGATAGTTCTTTGGCTAATACTATATCGTCATTAATAATCAAGAGAGCGTGGTATTGGTTACAAAGTTTTTTTAGCGCTTCGGCTTCTTGATAACGACGCTTAGTGTCTGTCGTTTTATCACGGTATTGCAGTAACTTCATACCACCTTGTAAAGCTGCTTCTACATAAGGTAATAAGCGACCATCCGCTAGTAGCTTATTATCTGTTATACCATATAAACCAGCTAGTTTCACGAGCAGAAGTCCAAAGGTAGACGTCTAGGAATATATTGGCCATGTCCTGGTGCTTCTGCATCTCGTAAGGTACGCCAAGTATAGTCAAGCGCTGTTTTGACTGCACTAGCAAGCTCTTCGCCAAGAGCTAGGCGGCCAGCAAGAGCACTGGCAAGGGTACAGCCTGAACCATGAAAATTGCCTGGTAAACGCTGACAAGTAAAAATTAGTGTTTCTTTCGATTGGCTATAGAGACGATTACTTATGATAGGGTCTGTTGCATGTCCGCCCTTAATAAGTAAATTTTTGCTATAGTTCATTAATACCTCTGCACATTGATCGGCGGAACCTTCTGGTAGTTCTGCTAAGATGCGTGCTTCGGGTAAATTAGGGGTACTGATGGTGGCTAACGGTAGTAGTTTTTCTCTGATGGCATAGCCTACATCGTCTTTTCCTAAAGAACCACCGCCACCTGCTGTTAAAACAGGGTCACAAACCAATGGTAAATGGGGATGTTGATGAATTAGTTCAAGAATGGTATCTACCATTTCAATATTACCTAGCATACCTAGTTTAATGGCTGCCACGGGCATATCAGATAATACGGCATTGGCTTGAGCGAGTACCCAGTCTCTATCTAATACTCTAAAATCTGATACATTCACAGTATTTTGGACAGTAAGAGCCGTTACCGTAGGTGCCGCATGGCATTGTTGTGCCAAAATAGCTTCTATATCAGCTTGAATACCAGCCCCACCGCTAGGATCATGACCAGATAAACAAAGTACTATAGGGCGGCTAGGAGGATTATTAGCAATCATAATTAAGTTAACACCGTTAGTTAATAAGTTTTAAGAATTAGGATATAAATAATAATTAGTATTAAGTATACAGGAAATGTTATAAGGCTATTTTGCTATTTAGTGAAAATAGTAGTAAGGTTGTTACAAATTTGTCCTAGTGACTTCATAGTAAAGGAAATAGCATGAATAACATTAATAAATATTTGTGTATGGTATTAGTGGGACTAATGAGTAGTTTTACAGCGATAGCTGGTGGTAGATCTGAGTCTGCAAGTTGCGCTGAAATTAAATTAGCTGAAACAGGTTGGGCAGATATTAGTGCTACTACCGCGATCGTTTCGGTCATAGCTGAAGGGTTAGGCTATAAAGTGTCAGCTCCTATTATTTCGGTACCTATTGCTTTTACTAGTGTAGCTAAGGGTAAAGTAGATGCCTTTTTGGGTTATTGGTCTCCTTCTATGGATAGCATCGCTGCGCCTTTTATTAAAAATAACTCTATCCTAATACCAGAAAAAGCTAATTTAGAAGGGGCTAAATATACTTTAGCGGTACCTAGTTATACTTATGATGCTGGCTTACAAACTTTTGCCGATATAGCCAAATTTAAAAAAGAGTTAGGTGCTAAAATTTATGGAATTGAAGCGGGTAATGATGGTAATTTATTGATTCAGAAGATGATTAAGGATAATCTTTATAATTTGAGTGATTTTAAATTAAGAGAATCCAGTGAAGCAGTTATGCTGGCTGAGGTAAATAAAGCAATCAAAGCGAAAAAGCCTATCGTTTTTTTAGGTTGGGAACCTCACCCTATGAATGCCAAGATGGATATAAAGTATTTAGCAGGAGGTGATGAGGTGTTTGGCCCAAACTATGGAAGCGCTAAGGTATTAACGGTCATTTCTAACAGTTTTAGCAAACGTTGTCCTGTTGAAGCTAATTGGTTAGGTCAGATCCACTTTACCTTGGCTATGGAGAATGAGTTAATGTTAGCTATTTTAGACAATAAAGCCCCAATTAAACAAATTGCTAAAGATTATTTAAAACACCATTCGGAGCTGTTAGAAGAATGGTTAACAGGAGTTAAAAGTCTTACCGGGGAAGAGGGTAAAATAGCTGTTGAGAAATATATAGCTAACTAATAATTAACTAGGATAATGATGATGCAAACTCTTTTCCCTGAAATTAAACCCTTTGCCACTCACAAATTAGCAGTCCAAGAGCCACATATTCTTCATATAGAGGAAAGTGGTTCGCGAACGGGTTTAGCCGTCTTATTTTTACATGGTGGCCCAGGTGGTGGCTGCGATGAAAATAGTGCTAGATTTTTTGACCCTAACATTTATCGTATTGTTACTTTCGACCAAAGAGGATGTGGTAGTTCCACCCCCCACGCTTGTTTAGAGCATAATACGACGTGGGATCTAGTGGCAGATATAGAGCTTATTAGAAATACGCTAGGTATAGATAAATGGGTGGTATTTGGTGGGTCGTGGGGATCTACTTTAGCTTTAGCTTATGCTCAGACGCACCCTGATAGGGTATTAGGCTTAATATTAAGAGGTATTTTTTTATGTCGCCCTTCTGAATTACAGTGGTTTTATCAAGAGGGGGCTAGTTTATTGTTTCCCGATTATTGGGAAAGTTATCTAGCTCCTATCCCTGTACAAGAAAGAGGAGATATGATTAAGGCCTATTATAAAAGATTAACAGGTAACGATGAGATAGCTCAATTATACGCAGCTAAAGCTTGGTCAGGTTGGGAAGGGAGTACAATCACGTTAGCCCCCAATCCAAAAATAGCTGATAGTTTTTTAGAAACCAAAAAAGCCTTGTCAATGGCGCGTATTGAATGCCATTACTTTATAAATAATGCTTTTTTAGAAGCTAACCAGTTGTTGCGGGATATGCCGAAAATTGCTCATATTCCCGGTATTATTGTGCATAGCCGTTACGATGTAATTTGCCCGTTAGACAACGCTTGGCAATTACACAAAGCATGGCCTAATAGTGAGTTAAATATTATTAGGGAAGCTGGACATTCTGCATTTGAGTTAGCTGTAACAGACGCTTTAGTGAAGGCAACCCATCAAATGGCAAAATATCTATTAAATCCTATTGAGGATGCTTAGAATGCGGGCGTTAATTCAGCGGGTAACGAGTGCTAAAGTAACTGTTGCTGGTCAAATAGTTGGCGCCATAACACAGGGCACGTTAGCCTTGGTGGCCGTACAACCAGATGATAGTGAGGCCAATGCAGATAAGTTATTATATAAATTGCTTAATTATCGGATGTTTGCTGATGAAAAGGATAAAATGAATCGTTCTTTAATAGAGGAGCAGGGCGGTTTATTAATAGTTTCGCAGTTTACTCTAGCGGCTGATACTAAAAGTGGCTTACGTCCAAGTTTTTCCAGCGCTGCTTCTCCTGCCTTGGGGGAATGTCTATATAATTATCTGGTTGAGCAAGCAAAAAAACAACATGCTAAAGTAGCAACAGGCCGTTTTGGAGCATCTATGCAAGTTGCTTTAACTAATGACGGGCCTGTGACATTTCTGCTAGAAAGCTAGATTATAATTTTGGTTTAGGCCAATATATTAAGCTAAATTGTTAACTAATATTTTTTATGATTAATGAAGAATAGAGGAAATAACCGTGATTGATAAAATTCCAACCGAATCTGATTGGGAAAATTACCAAGAAGATATAGATTGTTTGGAAGCATATAATTTATTTGAGGGTAAAGACACGAATAGTTTAACTTCTTTATTTGTTGAATCTGTGGGGCGCTGTATAGACGGCTTACACTTCATGCCAACTAAGGTATTTCATTATTATGGTTTAGCCTTTGCTAATTATGTAAAACTGGCTGAGACTTTACGGGGCTTACAAAATGAAGATAGAGCAAAAGCGGCCGAAGGTTTATTTAGTTTAGTTGAAAATAAATTACATATAGCCCCCGCCGATTTAGTGGCTATTTACCCCGAGCTTATTAAAACGCTTAATTATGTTGCACAACATCAAGCAAATTATTTTGTCGATCATCATAAAGGTGTTGACTTTAAGTCAAGGTTAGTCATTTTTAATGCCTTGGCCAAAGAGTCTCATATTATTTAATAAGAAATGAATAAATATTTCAACTATGCAAGGAAATAATGAGTACCTTGTCCTAGCTAACATCTTAGTTGATAATATTGATTAGACTTTTAAAAGGTAGGAATAACAAGTGAAGATAATTATTATTGCGCTGTTGATTGCTAGTGTTTTATTTGTTCATTATCGTGGTCGTGTAAGGCATAAATGGAAACGTCAAATTAAAGACCATTCAACCTTTTTAGCACCTCTTAATAGTATTCTTTATTTGACTTCTAAACTACCTAGCCAGCCTTTTTATTCAACAGATATTTATCCTGAATTAAAAGTATTTGAAGATAAAGAAAATTGGCAAAAGATTAAAGAAGAAGGAATTAAGCTGTTAGAGGCCGGTAACGTCAAAGGTTCTGATAAATTAAATGACGCTGGTTTCAATTCGTTTTTTCGGAAAGGATGGAAAAGATTTTATCTTAAATGGTATGGTGAAAGTCATCCCTCTGCCATGGAATTATGTCCTTTTACTACTGCATTAGTACGTGATATCCCTACTGTTAAGGCAGCTATGTTTACCGAGTTACCCCCTGGGGCTAGATTAGTGACCCATAGGGATCCTTATGCAGGCTCATTACGCTATCATTTAGGGTTAGATACACCTAATGATGATAGATGTTTTATTGAGGTAGATGGTGAGCGTTATTCGTGGCGAGATGGTGAGGGGGTTATTTTTGATGAAACCTATATCCATTACGCAGAAAATATGACTGACCATAGGCGATTAATTTTCTTCTGTGACATGGATCGACCACTTAAATACCGTTGGGCTACTGCCTTTAATCATTGGGTTGGCAAACACATTGTAGCTGCTGCTGCTTCACCAAACTGTGATGGTGATAAAACCGGTGGAATTAATAAAGCATTTGGTTTGCTCTATAAGATACGTGAACGCAGTAAAAGAATAAAAGAACAAAGTCGCTTCCGTTATTATTTGGAACAATGGCTGTTATTAGCCTTGGTAGTTTGGATCATTTGGATTATTTAATGAATAGGGCTATTGCTTTGTCATTGAAGTAATAGCCATTATTTTGGCATAATATAGGCACTGTGTTTCCTTTAGAAAAAAATGGAAGGTGCCTAGTGTCTCAAACAGCGCAAGAATGTCTTACTAAGTGGACTGATCGGGAAGCTTTAGCTGAAACAATGATTCCTTTAGTGGGGCAGTTGTATCGTAATAACCATGTTATCACCTCAATTTTCGGTTTTAGTCTAATTAATCAATCTGTTATTGCTATTTTACAAGCCCATGCGGCTACGCGTTATCGTTTTGGTGACGAAGCGGAGTTAACTGTCAAAGAAACTTACCCTTTGTTGAAGGTGATGAGTGAGTTGAAGTTAGGATCAGCTACTATAGATCTTGGTCGGTTAGCCGTTAAATATAGAGAACAACAAAATTTACCTGTTGAAGATTTTTTACGGAAAGAATTAGCGGTAATTATTGATAAGCAAATTGCTAAACAACCTAATACAGCAACTGGCACAGATGTTGTGCTGTATGGCTTTGGTCGTATAGGCCGATTATTAGCACGCATTATGATCGAAAGGACAGGTGCTGGCGATGGGTTGAGATTAAGAGCTATTGTGGTACGAAAGGGTTCGGTTGATGATTTAGAGAAACGTGCTAATTTACTACGGCGTGATTCAATACATGGTGCTTTTAAAGGAACCGTTTTAGTTAATGAAAAAGATGATACGTTAATAGTTAACGGTAATCTAATTAAAGTTATTTACTCAACTGATCCTAGTAGTGTAGATTATACTCAGTATGGTATCAATAATGCGATTGTTATTGATAATACTGGTAAATGGCGCGATGAAGAGGGCTTAGGCCAACACTTAAAATGTAAGGGTGTTGATAGAGTAATTTTAACAGCACCAGGTAAAGGTAAACTGAAAAATATTGTATATGGCGTAAATGATCAGTTAATTACCAAAGAAGATAAGATTTTATCGGCTGCTTCTTGTACTACTAATGCTATAGTGCCAGTATTAAAGGTTATCAATGATAAGTTTGGGATTGATAATGGTCACTTAGAAACAGTGCATTCTTATACGAATGATCAAAATTTGATTGATAATTTCCATAAAGGTAGTCGTCGTGGTCGCAGCGCTCCACTTAATATGGTAATTACTGAAACAGGTGCCGCGACTGCTGCTGCCAAAGCATTACCAGAGCTTGCAGGTAAGTTAACGGGCAACGCAATCAGAGTTCCTACCCCTGATGTCTCGCTAGCCATTCTTAATCTAAACTTAGCTAAAGCTACTTCTAGGGAAGAGTTAAACAATTATCTTAGAGATATTTCCTTATACTCTAATTTACATAGACAAATTGATTTTATTGACTCAACAGAGGTAGTTTCAAGTGACTTTATAGGCTCTCGTCATGCCGGTATTGTAGATGCTGCAGCTACTATCTGTACAGCTAATCATGCTGTAGTCTATGTTTGGTATGATAACGAATTTGGCTATAGCTCCCAAGTGATTAGGATCGTGGAAAATATTGCTAATGTGAGAAGGCTAGCTTTACCTAAGCCTTAGCTTTAGTTAACTATAAGTAAAAAGGGTGCCTTTAGGTACCCTTTTTATTTTAGTGAAACATAACGGCTAATTAACGCTCTTAGTGCGGCAGGTTTAATAGGTTTTCTTATCTGTTCTAAGCGCGCAGCTGTTATTTTTTCAATGACATCAGGTGAATAATGAGCACTGATGATAATAGCTGGTAATAGAGGATCATGAAGCTGTTCTCTGAGCCATTGAATAAGTTCAATGCCCGTATAGCCATCATCTAAATGATAGTCTATTAGTAATAGTTGAGGTTTAATGCCTTTTGCTAATGCTTGTGCACATTGCTGTTGATTAAGCGCCGTAATTACTTGACAACCCCACCGGCTGAGTAATGTTTCCATACCAGTTAAAATGGATTGTTCATTGTCAACACAAAGTATACTAATATCTGAATTTTCTTTCAGGTCGATATTAGATGTTTCTCTCAACATTTCATCAAGTTGGGTAGTATTAAGAATGAGTGGTGTTTCATCAATAGGAACGGTTACACTAAAGACACTACCTTTGCCTAACCATGAGTTTACTGATAAAGAATGATTGAGTAGCTTACAAAATCCATCGGCAATGGCTAAACCTAAGCCTAGCCCTTTTTCTGCTCTAGTCTGATGGCTATCTAATCTTTTAAATTCTTCGAAGATAACTTTTTGTTTGTCTTTTGGTATTCCTGGTCCTTGATCCCATACTTCGATACGAACTTGGCCTTTGAGTCTTCTTGCCCCCAATACAACTCGCCCATCGCCATATCTAAAGGCATTGGTTAGGAAGTTTTGAATAATGCGTCTTAATAGTTTACCATCGGTTTTTACAAATAGGCTGCAATTATGCACTTTGAATGTAATATCTTTAGGTGTTAAGGCTGATAGCTCCATATTGAGGGTATCAAATAAGTCATTAAGCGCTACTACTTGTATCTTAGGGGTAATTCGACCGCTTTCTAACCGAGACATGTCTAGTAGATCTGAGATGAGTTCTTCTGCTGAGTGCAAGGAGGATTCTAGATGATTGACTAAATCTCTAGCAGTGTTTGGTAGCAGTTCTTGTGATAATGAGGCAGAAAATAATCGTGCAGCATTAAGCGGTTGCATAAGATCATGGCTAACGGCGGCCAAGAATCTAGTTTTTGATTCATTAGCTTGTTCTGCATAACTTTTAGCTTCTACCAAAGCAGTGTTAAGCTCAGATAGTTTTTTAGTACGCTCTTTAACTCTTTGTTCCAGACTTTCATTAATTTGTTGTAAGGATTGTTCGGCTTGCCTAAATGCTGTGATATCGGTAAAGCTAGTTACAAAGCCACCACCGGGCATGGGATTTCCTATCATTTCTATTACTCGTCCGTTTGGGAACAGTCGCTCCGAAGTATGGGATTGGCCTAGGGATAACCAGCTTAATCGTTTGATAACATGCTCTTCAGGATTGCCTTTGCCACACATACCTCGCTTTGCATTATAGTAAATTATATCAGCAATAGGTCGGCCTACTTGGATAAATCCCTCAGGATAATCAAATAAATCAACATAGCGTTTGTTCCACGCTACTAAATGTAACGATTTGTCTATAACACTAATGCCTTGGGTGATATGTTCTAATGCTCCTTGTAATAACATTCTATTGAAATGCAAAACTTCTGATGCTTCATCTACTATTAAAAACACATCTTCCATCTGCCTGTCTCGACCTTCACGAGCTGATTTGACCATGGCC
>CALYQH010000012.1 GCA_945283395.1 uncultured Ventosimonas sp.
AGGGTTTGTTAACTAAACATAGTAACAAGCCAAGGGTTATTTATAATATCAGTGATGGGCAGGAGTTTATTATTTCTCAGGAGTTAGGTAAGGAGTCTTTGTCTTGTTCGTTAGATTTAGGAGGGCTAGCAAGGGCTGCTTTTGTCTTACGTAAGGCATTGGAGAATAAGGCTGATTTAGTGGTGGTTAATAGATTTGGTACGGCCGAAGCTGAGGGTAAAGGTTTTATAGCTGAATTATTAGCTTTAATAAGTGAGGATATTGCGGTGGTTACCTTAACCCATGTTAACTATTTAGCTGCTTGGCGTGAGTTTACTGGTGGCTTAGCGGTTGAATTGGCTCCTACGAAAGAGGCTCTGCATAACTGGTTTAATACAGTAAAAATAAAGGCTGATAGTTGTTTACACTAGGTACTATTATTAGCTGGTAATCTAGTGAAAGGTTTTTTGATAAGTAATAATAACTATTCTAAAGACTAATAAGAAAACAAAAGTTTCCTTTTTGAGGATAAATGATATGATTAATGGTGAGCTTTACAAATAAAAAGAACTCTTATGATTAGTATCCCATTTTATCTAATCGACTCAATCAGAACTAATAATTTTAATGATCCGAATATGCTAGAAAGAATACAGAATCTTTGATCGCAGTCTCTTAATAAACTAGCTGGTTACTAGGATAATATTTTTGCTATTTATCATAAATACGTAAGTGATTACAAAGGAGATTATACATTATCAATAGCAACAGATAGCTTATATTTCAAAGAGTCTTCTGGGCCAATAATATCAACAGAGGCTTATGCTATTTTTAAGGTAAAAGATAATTTACGAGAAAATATTGTTGGGCAATGGCAGAGTATCTGGAAACTTGAAGATGAGAAAAAATTCATCGTGCCTATCGGCTAGATATTTGAAAAATATGCAGCTAATGGTGAAATTGAAATTTTTACTAGCGTGGTTAAGTGAGCTTCCCTAATTTAGAATAATAGTTGTTTTAAGAAATTTATTATTTTTATCATGTTATATGACAACTGATAATTAATATTTAGCTAGATCTAGTTGCCAAGGATTAAAGCTTTTATAAGATTGGGTTAATTAGTAGTAGTCAAGTCAAATATTGGTATAAATATAGCGCCCAGTATAGTTTTGATATCTTAGCAGTTCGATACTCAATATGGCTCAGCAGTTTAAAGCTATTTTTATAGCTTGACCATATCAATTGAGAAGGGCTGTTCTCCAAATGAGCACCGCTTGTTCAATGCTATAAGTGAAAATCCTGCTATGGGCTAGTGAAATATAGTCGATAAATTGTGCTAATTCTTTACGTGTCTATGGTGATAGTGGTTTGTTATTAACAATAATAGTACCTGTTAACATAGCTATTACACCTAAAATGCTTTTTAACAAGCTAGTTTTGCTACTAGCATTAGCGTCAAGTAATGAGGTTATTTATTCGGCTTGAAAATCAATAGTGTGATTGTTACCCATAATTTTTTTACCATTTACATTATCAACTATTACTAGCTTTAAATTATTATATTGTTGTTTGGTGTTATCTCAACACCTTAACTAAAACTCGGAAAATGAGTTTTGCATTGTTTAAATAGCGTTATCATTAGCTGATATGAGTTAGATTTATAGAGATAGCATTATTTATGATTTATGTCTATCTTTTTTATGATGGGCCCTTGGATGAGCTTGATCGTATACATTAGCTAAATGTTGAAAATCTAAGTGAGTATAAATTTGAGTAGTAGATATATCTGCATGGCCTAATAGTTCTTGAACTGCTCTTAAATCTTGGGAGGATTCCAGTAGATGGCTAGCGAAGCTATGGCGCAACATGTGGGGATGTAAATGTTGACCTAAATTAGTCGCTCCTGCTTGTTGTACTCTGAGCTCTATAGCTCTAGGGGTTAGTTTAGTTCCTCGTTGGCTAATAAAAACTGTTGTATCCTTAGGGTTAGCTTGTGCTCTAAGCGATAACCACGGTTGTAAAGCTTGTTTTGCTTTCTGTCCTATGGGGACTTGTCTTACTTTATTGCCTTTACCTAGTACTCTTACCGTGCTATTGTTTAGGTTCAAATCAGTGAGAGTTAAATTAACCAATTCAGAGAGCCGTAACCCAGAAGAATAGAAAAGCTCAAGGATGGCATGATCTCGGCAATTGATGAAATCGTTATCACTACTACTATGAGTAGGAATATCCAGTAGTTGTTGTGTTCTATCTATATCCAATAACTTAGGTAAGCGTTTCTCTGCTTTGGGAGGAGTAATGCCGGTGCTTGGGTCTTTTGAACAGAGGTTTTCTTTTATTAAATAACGATAAAGACCTCTTAAAGAGGATAAAAGCCGCGCTAAACTTCGAGCAGACAAACCTTGCTTATGTAAGCATGCAATAAAAGTTCTAAGTTGTTGTGTAGTAAGTTCTGACCAGTCTAAAACGCCTATTGGGCCACAAAGTGCTATTATTTTCTGAATATCGCGCTGATAGCTGGCTAAGGTATTAGTTGAAACTTGACGCTCTATTGCTAGGTATTGTAAATAGTCAGTTAAGGCAATTTGCATAATTTACCTAGCTAAGACGAGGAATGATACGGCATAAAATATCACTAATTTGTCGCAAAAAAAGCGTGCCAGTTTCTCGCTGGTAACGGTTTGGGTCAGTGCTGCCAAGCGCCAATAAGCCAATTAAATGACTGTTTCGTAGTGGCACTATGGCGGTAGAAGTAATATTGTGATTTTGGCCAAATAAAAATTCTAGTACAGCTTCTCTAAATTGCCCGGTCGTGATTTTGTCTGAGTTAAGTAAACTACCAAGCTTAGTTTGAGCCTCTTCAAGCTTGCATGTATGGCCTGCTGTTATAGGGGTATCAAATAACAGAAAAGCTACTTTATCTACTTTAAAATCGCGTCTTAGGGAGTCATCCAACGTCATGACTAAATGTTCTAAATCTTGTGCTTCTAATAGTTCAAGTACCAGTCGGCGGGTTTTTTCAAATAGTCTATCATTTTCTCTAGCTATCTCTATTAATTGGGTAAGCTGTTGTTGGAGATCATTATTACGTGTTCTTAGTCGATTTAATTGATATTCAATGAGAGAGATAGCTTTACCAGATTCATGAGGGATTTTTAAAGTTAGAAGTAGCTCATTATTATTAATAAAAAAATTAGGATATTGCTTTAAATATTGAGCAACCAACTCAGCATCGAGATTAATGGTGAGATTACTAGAAGTAGATTGAGTCATAATTGTATTTTTCCTTCATAAACAGTGACAGCGTTACCTGTCATAAACACAGGGCTATCATTTTTATCCCATTCTATGGTTAAAGTTCCACCTGCTAATTTAATATTTATAGGGGAATCCATCCAATTATTTTGAATGGCAGTTACTGCGGCGGCACAAGCACCGGTGCCACAGGCTTGGGTTTCACCAGCTCCGCGCTCCCAAACTCTTAATTTTGCATGATGCCTATCTAGTACTTCTAAGAAACCAACATTAACTTTATTAGGAAATAGTGGATGATGTTCTATTTTGGGGCCTAAAGTGGTCACTGGAGCTAGTTCAAGATTTTCTGCTCGTAAAACTGCGTGCGGATTACCCATAGATACTGCTGAAAATTCAATAGACTGCTGCTCAACAAACAGCGTATAACTAGTAGCTTGTTGTTGTACCTTAAGGGGAATTTCAGTAGGCTGCAAACGTGGCTTTCCCATGTTCACCCTTATTTGATTATTAGTTAGGACATGAAGTTCGATAATACCGCTAGCTGTTTCGACAATAATATGTTTTTTTGAGGTGAGACGTTTATCTCGAACAAATTTCGCAAAACATCGGGCACCATTACCACACTGTTCTACCTCTGAGCCATCGGCATTAAAAATTCTATAGCTAAAGTCAATATCCGGATGGCTAGGAGGGGCAATAATAAGTAGTTGGTCAAAGCCTATACCTGTATGTCTGTCACTCCATTTTCTAACACGATCAGAGGTAATGGTGATATTTTGGGTCACCGAATCTATGACCATAAAATCATTACCTAACCCGTGCATTTTTGTAAAATGTAGCAACATGCTTTTATCTCTTCGTGGGTAATAGTTGTTCGTTAGCATAGAGTGACGTTAACGTTTCGCGTTGCCTTACCAAAAAAGCTTCATGGCCATCGACCATAACCTCAGCTGCTCGGCCACGACTATTATAATTAGAACTCATTGCAAAGCCATAAGCGCCTGCTGAGCAAATAGCTAGGAGATCTCCTTCGTTAATGGAAAGTGCTCGATTTTTGCCAAGAAAGTCACTCGTTTCACAGACTGGCCCAACTACATCATAAAGTATAGTTGGTGCTTGTTGCGTTATGACCGGTTTTATGTCCATCCATGCTTCATATAAGGCGGGGCGGATAAGATCGTTCATGGCTGCATCGACAATTGCAAAATTTTTATGAGTAGTATGTTTGAGGTATTCAACTTGAGTAATTAATACTCCTGCATTAGCTACAATATAGCGGCCTGGTTCAAAAATAATAGCTAATTTTCGATTTGCTAAACGATCTCTTACGGCTTTTATATAGTCACTTGCTAAAGGGGGGTGTTCATCACTATAACAGACGCCCAGACCACCTCCTAAATCGAGGTGTTCAATCTGAATACCTTTACTTGCTAGTTTATCAGTCAGATGTAATAATCTGTCCAAAGCGTCTAAGAAAGGTTCAAGAGAAGTCAGTTGCGAACCTATATGACAATCAATGCCTTTAATTTGTAAATTTTTATGAGTTGCCGCGGCTTGATATATTTGCTCAGCTTCATTTATATCAATACCAAACTTATTTTCTTTTAAGCCAGTTGAAATATAAGGATGAGTTTGAGCATCTACATCAGGATTAATTCTTAGTGAAATAGGGGCGATTTTCCCCATACCAGTAGCTATTTTTTGAATTCTTGCTAGTTCATTAGTTGATTCTATATTAAAACAGTAAACGCCTACTTCTAATGCTCTTCGGATATCATCAATGGTTTTCCCCACCCCAGAAAAAACTATCTTGTCAGCCTTACCGCCCGCTGCTAACACGCGTTCTAATTCACCTCTAGAGACAATATCAAAGCCAGCACCTAATGTTGCTAATACATTGAGTACGGCTATATTAGAGTTTGCTTTAACAGCAAAACAGACTAGATGTTCTGTACCTTCTAATGCTTGCTTATAGTTATTGAATTGTTGTGCTATATAATTTTTTGAATAAACATAGGTGGGGGTCCCAAATTCTTTCGCAATATTAACTAAAGGCACTTGCTCGGCATACATTTGGCCATTTTTATAAGCAAAAGCTTGCATTATTTGTTGTCCCCCTCAGCTTCATTAGGCGAAGTTGTGTTTTCAGTAGCAGGTTGTTCTTTAGTAGTTATAGGTTGAGTTTTATTGTTTACTTCGGCAGGGTTAGATTCTGCTTCAATTTTAGGCGGAGATTGCTTTTCTGGTAAATAAAGGGCTCCTTTTTGGCCGCAGCCCAATAATACAAACATAAAAGCAGCTAAAATTAGCATGGGTAAACAAAATATTTTCATGATTTTATCCAATTAAACCTTTTATACTATATAGAAGTATACCGAGCAATGAGTGGCTTGACTATTGGTTGTATAATTTTCCTTTAATATAATGGTAAGATAATTTCTGAGGAAAGCAAATGAAAGCATTGAGTGAACAACAGTATCAGCTACTGGTTGATAAATTACAAGATCATCTAGAGGCTCTGTTAGAGAATACTGATCTTGATTTGGATATAGATAATTCAGGAGGTATATTAACTGTTCATTTTGTTAATGGTAGTCAGATTATCATTAGTAGGCAACCCGCTTTAAAACAAGTATGGCTTGCTGCTAAATCAGGTGGTTATCATCTAGATTATGATGATAAAGGTCAGCAATGGTTATTAGTATCGACTAATGAGACATTAGAACAATTATTAACTAGGGTTATTAAAGAGCAAACAGGTCAATTAATAGTTATTTAGTAACACTTTAATGATCCTGAAGAAATTATTATGATTTAAATTCATGTATTTAATTTAAAATGAATAGATAATAAAGCTATCTATAAAATAGTTTAATAAACCTAATTTAACTGAAGGAGCGATTATGGGACTACGTACCCCCTTGTACGAGCAACATTTGGCTCTTGGCGCAGAAATGTCAGAAGTTAATGGATGGGAATTGCCTTTACACTATGGATCACAAGTAGAGGAACATTGTCAAGTCAGAAAAGATTGCGGGGTGTTTGACGTGTCTTTTATGACGGTGGTAGATGTATTGGGAGAACAGGCTAAAGCATACTTACACTATTTATTGGCTAATGATGTAGAACTTTTACATGGCAATGGTAGTGGACTTTACAGTGTGATGTTAAATGAGCAGGCAGGAATCATTGATGATGCGCTCATTTATTTAATGCCTGATGGCTATCGCCTTATGTTTAATACAGGTTTTACTGATCGAATTATTGGCTGGATGAAGCTTAATAAAGGAATTTTTAAGGTAACTATCAAGCCTCAACAAGATAT
Source organism: uncultured Ventosimonas sp. (assembly GCA_945283395.1). Taxonomy (GTDB): domain Bacteria; phylum Pseudomonadota; class Gammaproteobacteria; order Pseudomonadales; family Pseudomonadaceae; genus Entomomonas. The sequence continues at coordinate 6,560 of CALYQH010000012.1, forward strand.
AGCTATTCTTTCTATTCAAGGGCCTAATGCGGTCAGTAAATTAGTTAAATTGTTAGATCAACAGTATGTTGCGCAATTGGAAAAATTACAGCCACTTTATAGTTGTTTAGTAGGAGGTTGGTTTATTTCGCGCACTGGATATACCGGTGAAGATGGGGTTGAGATAATATTACCAAAAGCAGAGGCTGAGCATTTATGGTTAGAACTAGTAGGTGCAGGCATTATGCCGATAGGTATGAGAGCAAGAGACACCTTAAGATTAGAGGCTGGTTATAGCTTGTATGGACAGGATATGAACGAGGATATTTCACCTTTATCTTGTAATATGGATTGGACCGTAGCATGGATTCCTGAAGATAGAAATTTTATAGGGCGTGAAGCTTTAGACAAAAAGCGCCAAAACGGTATTTGTAATAAGCTAATTGGGTTAGTTTCGGAGGAGCGTGGAACACTGCATAATGGTCAGTTAGTGAGAATTGAAGGAAAAGAAGAGGGAGTTATTACGAGCACTAACTTTTCTCCTACGTTAGGTAAATGTATAGCATTAGCTAGAGTTCCTGTAAAAACTGGCTCAAGGGCTGAGGTCGAAATAAAAGGCAAATGGTATCCGGTGCGCATAGTATCACCTCGGTTTGTATGGCATGGTGAGATTTTAATTTAAGAAAGATATTGGAGTAATTAATAAATGAGCAATATTCCCCAAGAGTTACGTTATACCAGTAGCCATTCATGGGTTCAACAGCAAGCTGATGGTAGCTTAAAGGTAGGTATTACCGATTTTGCCCAAAATGCACTGGGGGATATAGTTTTTGTTCAGCTACCTGATGTAGGAGAGAACTACCAATTAGATCAGCAGATAGGGTTAGTAGAATCGGTAAAAACGGGCTCAGATATCTATGCACCTATCACAGGGGAGGTACTGGCTATTAACCAAGCAATTAGTGATAATCCTGAGCTAATTAACGATAATCCTTATCAGGCATGGCTTTATATAATAATGCCAGAAGCTAATTTAGAAACCAACAGTTTATTAACAGCAGATAATTATCATAATTTAATTAATGAATGATTAATAAGCCATTATTTTAAAAATGCCTATTAAATACAGGTATTTTCATTGGGGTTTTTACAGTTTATTTGATGGTTTTATGCTATAATCTACAGCTTAATCTGTAACTGTCTACACACAAGGAACAGGCTTCTTATGGGCAATGACATCGCCAGAGAAATTCTCCCCGTCAAAATTGAAGATGAAATTTAAAAATCGTATTTAGACTATGCTATGAGTGTTATTGTCGGGCGAGCTTTGCCTGATGTGCGCGACGGCCTAAAGCCTGTGCACAGGCGTGTCTTGTATGCTATGAATGATACGGGTAATGCGTGGAATAAGGCCTATATGAAATCGGCTCGTATCGTAGGCGATGTCATAGGTAGATATCATCCTCATGGCGATTCAGCGGTTTACGATACTATTGTGCGGATGGCCCAGCCTTTTTCAATGCGCTATATGCTGGTTGATGGTCAAGGCAACTTCGGCTCTGTAGATGGTGACTCAGCAGCAGCCATGCGTTATACCGAAATTCGCATGCAAAAGCTCACCCACGAAATGTTAGCAGATTTAGATAAAGAAACCGTTGATTGGGTGGATAATTATGATGGTTCTTTAAAAATTCCTGCGGTACTACCTACTAAAATTCCAGCTTTACTGGTTAATGGTTCAAGTGGTATTGCGGTGGGTATGGCGACCAATATTCCGCCCCATAATTTAACCGAAGTTATTAATGGTTGTTTAGCATTAATAGAAGATGAAACACTTTCTATTGATCAATTAATGGAGTATATCCCCGGCCCTGATTTCCCTACCGCAGGTATTATTAATGGTCGTGCTGGTATTATCGAGGCTTATAAAACTGGACGTGGCCGCTTATATATAAGGGCTAGAACTCATATTGAAGCAATTGATAATGGTCGTGAACAAATTGTTGTCACTGAATTACCTTATCAAGTTAATAAAGCGCGCTTAATAGAAAAAATTGCTGAGCTAGTTAAAGAGAAAAAAGTTGAAGGGATTAGTGAATTAAGGGATGAATCCGATAAAGAAGGGATGCGCATGGTGATTGAATTGCGTAGAGGTGAGATCCCTGAAGTAGTGATTAATAATCTTTATGCACAAACTCAATTACAGAGTGTATTTGGAATCAATAATGTTGCTTTAGTAGATGGTCAGCCTAAATTATTAAACTTAAAAGAAATGTTAGAGGCGTTTGTACGTCATCGCCGTGAAGTAGTGACTCGTCGCACTATCTTTGAATTACTTAAAGCGCGCGAGCGTGGACATATAATTGAAGGTTTAGCTGTTGCACTGGCTAATATTGATCCTATTATTGAATTAATTAAAAAGTCTTCAACGCCTCTTGAGGCTAAAGATAAGCTATTGGCTAAAGCTTGGGAAGCAGGGCCTATACAAGCAATGATTGAAAAAACAGGCGCAGAGAGTTGCCGCCCTGATGACTTAGAGGAGCAATATGGTCTTAAGGATGGTAAATATTATTTATCGCCAATACAAGCACAGGCCATATTAGATTTACGGTTACACCGTTTAACTGGCTTAGAGCATGAAAAATTAATAGAAGAATATCAACAAATCTTAGATCAAATAGCTGAGCTTATTCGTATTTTGACTATCCCTGAGCATTTGATGGAAATTATTCGTGATGAATTAATAAAAATTCGTGATGAGTTTGGTGATGAGCGTTATTCTGAAATCGTTGTTTCACAAATGGATTTAACAAAAGCTGATTTAATACCAGAAGAAGAACGGGTAGTCACTTTATCTTATGGTGGTTATGCTAAATCTCAACCGTTAGCTGCTTACCAAGCACAACGTCGAGGTGGTAAAGGTAAATCGGCAACGGGAATAAAGGACGAGGATTATATTGCTCATCTGTTAGTAGCTAATAGTCATGCAACGCTCCTATTATTTTCTAGCAAAGGTAAGGTTTATTCGTTACGTACCTTTGAAATTCCTGAAGCTTCTCGCGCAGCTCGTGGTCGTCCATTAGTTAATATTATTCCCTTGGATGAAGGTGAAACTATTACCACTATGCTGCCAGTGGATGAGTTTGCTGAGGGGCGTTATATCTTTATGGCTACGGCCAATGGCACTGTCAAAAAGACCCCATTAGAGCAATTTAGTAAAGTACGTAAAAATGGTTTAATTGCATTAACTCTCAAAGAAGGTGATATGCTTATCTCTGCTGCTATTACTGATGGTAATAGTGAAGTAATGCTATTTACTGATGAGGGAAAAGTAGTAAGGTTTGAAGAAAGCAAAGTTCGTGAAATGGGACGAACTGCTAAAGGTGTACGCGGTATTAGATTACCTAAAGAAGGCGAAGTAGATACAGGCGAAGACGAAACGACACCGGTCATGGAAGATGAAAATGAAGAAGATACAAGTTTAGAAAATTTTAGCAGTCATGTGATTGCCATGATTATTCCAGAACCTAATGCCTATATATTAACAGCCTCTGCAAGAGGTTATGGTAAGCGTACAGCAATTGATCAATATCCGTTACGTGGTCGAGGTGGCAAAGGGGTTATTTCTATGATTACTAGCGAACGTAATGGTAAGATAGTGGGAGCTGTACAGGTACAGGATGGAGAAGAAATTATGCTGATTTCTGATCTAGGAACATTAGTACGCACTCGTGTTGATGAAATTCGCCCAATGGGTCGTAATACTCAAGGTGTGATGTTAATCAGACTTTCTAACAATGAAACCTTAGTTGGTCTTGAGCGTGTTCAGGAACCATCAGCAATGGAACATGATGGACTTGATGATACCCCACTTGAAAATAACGCAATTAATGATGAGGAAAAATCAACTCTTCAATAATGATAGCTATGCTAAATTAGTAAAAAAGTAACTAGATGAGTGTAAGAGCATGACCAAGCGTAATTTTAATTTTGCAGCAGGACCTGCTGCATTACCTACCTCAGTATTAGAACAAGCTCAAGCTGAGTTATTAGATTGGCATGGCAAGGGAATGTCAATCATGGAAATAAGTCACCGTAGTGCTGACTATATAGAGGTAGCCAAGCAAGCAGAACAAGATTTGCGTGATTTATTACTTATTCCTAGTAATTATAAGGTATTATTTTTACAAGGTGGAGCTAGTCAACAATTTGCGCAAATCCCTTTAAATTTATTGGCAGAAAAGCAACAAGCTGATTATATAGATACGGGCATTTGGTCTCGTAAAGCCATTGATGAAGCTAAAAAAATTGCTAACATCCATGTGGCTGCTTCTGGGAAAGCCTATGACTACTTTGCCATACCTACGCAAGATGAGTGGCAACTTTCTAAAGGGGCTGCTTATGTACATTATACAAGTAATGAAACTATTGGTGGCGTGCAATTTGATTGGCTTCCAGCCGTAGCAGACGTGCCTTTAGTGGTTGATGCCTCTTCTGATATTCTTTCTCGACCATTGGATGTGTCAAAATACGGCGTTATATACGCAGGAGCGCAAAAAAACATTGGCCCTAGTGGGTTAGTTGTTGTTATTATTCGTGAAGATTTATTAGGTAAAGCTCGTACTAGCTGTCCTACTATGTTGAATTATCAAGTAGCTGCTGAGCATGACTCTATGTTTAATACGCCGCCAACGTTTGCTTGGTATTTTGCGGGATTAATATTTAAATGGCTCAAACAACAAGGTGGTTTAGAGGCTATTAAAAAAATTAATGAAGAAAAGAAAAACGTACTTTATACCTATATAGATAGTACCGAGTTTTATATTAATCCTATCAATCCTGCAAACCGTTCGTGGATGAATGTGCCTTTTAGGCTGATAGATGAGAAGTTAGATAAAATTTTCTTAGCCAAAGCTGAGGCTAATGGCTTGTTTAATTTAAAGGGCCATCGCAGCGTGGGTGGAATGCGTGCTTCTATTTATAATGCTGTTACTTTGGAAGCGGTTAAAGCCTTGGTTGATTTCATGAAAACTTTTGCAAAGGAGCATGGCTAGGCATGTCAGTTGACCAAGAGTTAGAGGCACTGCGAGCTCGGATTAATAGCTTAGATGGCAGAATTCTTGAGCTTATTTCAGAACGGGCACTCTGCGCTCAAGAGGTAGGCCGAGTAAAAAGTGTTAATTTAAAAAAGGGTGAAAAACCTGTTTTTTATCGTCCCGAAAGAGAAGCCTTCGTGTTGAAAAATATCATGGAGCACAATAAGGGGCCTCTAAATGATGAAGAAGTGGCTCGTTTGTTTCGGGAAATCATGTCTACTTGCTTAGCACTAGAGCAACCATTAAAAGTGGCTTATTTGGGACCTGAAGGGACTTTTACTCAAGCAGCAGCTATTAAACATTTTGGCCATTCTGTGATTAGTTCGCCGATGGCAGCTATTGATGAAGTGTTTAGAGAAGTTGCCGCAGGGGCTATGAATTTTGGTGTAGTCCCCGTCGAAAATTCTACCGAAGGGGCTGTTAACCATACTCTAGATAGTTTCTTAGAGCATGATTTACTGATTTGTGGTGAGGTGGAATTACGTATTCATCACCATTTGTTAATAGGTGAAAATACTAAAAAAGGACATATCACCCGCGTTTATTCGCATGGTCAATCGTTAGCGCAGTGCCGTAAATGGTTGGATGCTCATTACCCTAGCGTAGAACGAATTGCCGTTTCAAGTAATGCCGAAGCGGCGAAAAGGGTTAAAAGCGAATGGAATAGTGCAGCTATTGCAGGAGATATGGCTGCTGAACTTTATGATTTAACTATCTTAGATGAGAAAATTGAAGATAGACCTGATAACTCTACTCGGTTCTTCATTATAGGAAATCAAGAAGTACCGCCTACAGGTGACGATAAAACCTCTATTATAGTCTCTATTCAAAATAAGCCGGGTATCTTATATGAATTATTAGAACCATTTAGAAAAAATGGAATTGATTTAACTCGTATTGAAACTAGACCTGCCCGTAGCTGTAAATGGAACTATGTGTTCTTTCTGGATTTTAAGG
>CALYQH010000013.1 GCA_945283395.1 uncultured Ventosimonas sp.
AGTTAATGATTTTTCTAATAATTGCTCAAAAAATTCTCTATTGCGATAAAATTCAAATAAGACCTCTTTAGTATTGGCTAATAGCTTGGTGTAATTTTTATCTGCTTTAGCTTTATTACCTAATGAAATATTTACTTGATCACCTTCACAACCAATCTTATCGTCAGCTGGAATGATTTTAACCAATGTTTCAGACAGTAAATATTCACGCGAATAAATAGGATTAATAAGTACTTCATAGCCTTGTCTAGATAAACGACGGATAATGGTAAAGCGATATCTATAATTTTTGATAAATTTCTTTTTATCTAACCAAATAAATTTATCCACATAAACACTATCCAAAGCCTCCGCTAAATCTCGATAGGATTTATCACCTAGTAAGGTTATCTTATATCCTTGGTATTTTGGTGAGTTTCTTAAATCTTCTAAAAAATTTCTAAATAAAACATAATCACCTATCACATCTACCCTAATAATAATTAACTCTTTCTTATTAATAGCTATTTTTCTTTTTCTAGCTACATAATCTATCATTAATAAAATAATAATATTAATAGCTGTTTTAAACTGAACAAATAACCGTTTCATCGCACTTGATTATCCTAATCTTTATCAAAAAACAAAAGGGATACCTAAGTATCCCTTTATGACTAGAAGGAGGTGAGCTAATTTATCAAACTTCCGAATGATACTCATCTTTATCGGATATCTTCAGCTCTTCGGAATCCTGGTTAGCTGAGGCAGCTTCAACTATTTTAGAAGCCGCAGCAGTTTGCTGGCGGCGTCTAATTTCACGAGGATCATTGGCCGCTCTTCCCACAATTCTAGCAGACACTGCTATAGTTTCTTTAGAACTTTCCAGCTCGGGAGCAGTTGTTAAAGATTGCTCTGCTACACTAGATTGTTCAACCTTGCTAGCAACTGCTTGCTCAAACGTCTCAGTTACTTGTGTTTCACTAATAGAATGGATCTTTTCTACAGCAGTCGCTGTAGATTGAAGTTGACTGCTTTGTTGGCTATTATCAAATCTTAGAGATTCTTGAAGTACAGTAGTTTCAGCGACAACTACAGGTAAAATATCTTGAGTTCGCACTAATTGACTAGAGCTATCAGCAAATTCCTGTATTTTTAATTGATTATCTTCAGATGTTGCACCGTTATCAACCACAGTAGATGATGATTTATCTTCAAAATTGCGACCTCGACGATCTCGTCCAATATTACGACGACGTTGGCCTCTGGCTCTCCGACGTGGACGCTCATCAGTTTCTAATACTTCAGCTTTAGCTACCATTTCTCCAGAACTATTAACAGCTCTGTCTTTAATATTTTCTTCCCTACTAGCCTTATCAGTTGCACTATTTTGCCGGCGTTCATTACGATCTTGTCGTGGCCTAACCTCATCGTCTTTGCTTAAACTATTATTTCTTTCTTCTTTATCTTTTGCCTGCTCATCTCTATTACGCTGGTTACGGCGTTGATGAGGACGTTCATGGGATTGGCGACGGCTATTAGAATACTGTTCATTAGTTTGATTATGTGCTGTTTTTTCAGTAGCTTTACTAACAACCTCTTCAGCCTCTTCTTCTTTACTTGAAAATAAACTAACTAATGATTTAACCAAACTTTTTAAGCCACCCATTTTCTTTTCTGTCTCGATAGGAGCAGGCTGCTGTGGTGCAATAGTTTTGACCGCTGCTTCTTGACGAGTAAGCGCTTTAGAAGAACTAACATGATTATGATCTTCTTCACATTCTGTATTATGAAGCTCATAACTTAGTTCATTAAATTGAGCATCTGGACTATCGGTCCGTAACCTTTGCACATCAAAATTAGGGGTTTCTAAATGATCATTAGGTACAATAACAATACGTACCTGACTGCGTAATTCTATTTTAGTGATAGCATTACGTTTCTCATTCAATAAAAATGCTGCTACGGGGATAGGTACATAAGCTCTAACTTCTGCGGTAGAGTCCTTGAGCGTTTCTTCTTCGATAAGACGTAAGATAGCTAAAGCAATAGATTCAACATCACGAATAGTACCTTGTCCATTACAACGAGGGCAAGTTACCCCACTAGTTTCACGTAATGAAGGACGTAATCTTTGACGTGACATTTCTAATAAGCCGAATTTAGAAATAGAACCTACCTGTACTCTTGCCCTATCAGCTTTTAAGGCTTCGGTAATACAATCTTCCACAGCGCGACGATTTTTGGATGGAGTCATATCGATAAAATCTATGACTATTAATCCACCAATATCTCTAAGTCTAAGTTGACGAGCAATTTCTTCTGCTGCTTCAAGATTAGTTTGTAAAGCAGTTTCTTCTATATCACTGCCTCTAGTAGAACGCGCTGAGTTAATGTCAATAGATACTAAGGCTTCGGTAGGATCTATTACAATTGAACCACCAGAAGGCAATCTAACTTCACGTTGGAAGGCAGTCTCAATTTGACTTTCAATTTGATATCTATTAAATAAAGGAACAGCATCCTCATAGAGTTTCACTTTATTTTTATACTGAGGAATTACTTGGCTGATAAAGTTTACTGCTTCCTCATAAGCATCAACAGTATCAATAAGTACCTCGCCAATATCCTGCCGTAAATAATCTCTAATGGTACGAATAATGACATTGCTTTCTTGATAAATTAAGAAAGGTGCAGGACTACTGTCAGCAGCCTCTTTAATAGCTGCCCATAGTTGCAATAGATAATCTAAGTCCCACTGTAGCTCTTCAATACTACGACCTAAGCCTGCTGTACGGACAATCAGTCCCATATCAGCGGGTGCTTGTAAAGCACTTAAAACTTCTTTAAGTTCTGCCCTTTCATCGCCCTCAATACGGCGCGAAATACCGCCAGCACTAGGGTTATTAGGCATTAACACTAAATAACGGCCAGCTAAACTAATAAAGGTCGTCAGAGCCGCTCCTTTATTACCTCTTTCTTCTTTTTCAACTTGGATAATAACTTCTTGGCCTTCTTTTAACACATCTTTAATATTGAGACGACCAAAATTAGCCTCAGGGGCATTAATAAAATACTCACGAGAAATTTCTTTAAGCGGAAGAAAACCTTGACGACCTGAACCAAAATCAACAAATGCAGCTTCTAAACTTGGTTGAATAGCCGCTATTCTACCTTTGTAAATATTAGCTTTCTTTTGCTCTCTAGCGCCAGATTCTATGTCCAAGTCAAATAGACGTTGGCCATCTACCAGTGCTACACGCAACTCCTCAGACTGAGTTGCATTAATCAACATTCTTTTCATGTTGTACCATCTGCTATAAGCGAGCAGCAACAACTAGGCACACTGAGTGCTCAAGGCTAGTATGGGGCGCGCTAAAGTGGTATACCACCTTCGTGTCTAGCAACCTTAACTTATTCAATTAACAGCTAAGTCGCGACTGCGTCTCCTGTTTTCGTCTTACAAAAACACTTTTTTTTGCAGGAGGAGGAATCTTTTTAATAAAGCGGATGCAAAGGCATCTAACCATTAATTTAACACTCTTACCAAAAAGTACATCTCCACCCAACTTATTTCCGTGATTATTCAGTTGCCACGTGCAACTAGGCCCGCGGGTTATCATTTTTCAAAACCTATTTGTTAGCAATAGGTTTCGACCATATTTCCAGAACTTGATAGATTCTATATCTATTGGGTAGTCTGAACCCATTAATAATCTTTTACATTGCTAGTAATTACTTATGCCCTACTTTGCAGACACCTTTACATTCAACATTCAATTTTAGATATCTGCCTTATCATCTTAATATTGATGAACAATTTTGCATCAAGCAACAGCAATTACAAAGAAACTCTTAATTACTTAAAATAGCTTACAAAATTTGAGAGAACAACTGAATTTCTTTGCAAAAACTTACAGTTACTTATTCTCCGTTCGCTATCTTTAATTAACAGTATTTATACATGCCCTTTATAGGCCTAATGAATATAGCAGTTAATTAACTTTTCTTCAAATAAAATCCTTAGTTATTCAACTAATTGTTACAGGCTGTTAACAAAGTTAAATTAGCTTATGGTAAATGACACTGAAAAAGAAAATATAATAATAATTACCTTTCTCTTATTGATAGATTTAACATATTGTTAAATATACCTAAGCCTCCCCCTATCCTATTGCCTTAGATAATATTAGCTATATTCATTCTATAATTAACAGCATAACAATATCCATTTATTTTTTTGGTATTTACTAAAACAACATCCATAGACTAATCATTAGTTATTTTTTAACCTTGCTAAGGCTTAACATATTGTAAATAATATAAATTAATAATTAACATTACATTTTGTAAAATAACACAAGGGAATTTATCAATGATAGTTGGTATTGATTTAGGCACTACTCACTCGCTCATAGGTGCTTATCTTGATAATGGGCCAGAGCTATTTAAAAATCCGTTGGGAGAGCTTCTCACGCCTTCTATAAACAGGAATAGATGAACAAAATACGTTACTAGTTGGCGCCATTGCTAAAGAAAGATTAATCACACATCCTCAACAAACTATTGCCAACTTTAAACGCTGGATGGGTAGTGCCAGAAAAATTCAACTAAATAATAAAGTATTTGGACCTGAAGAACTTTCTGCCCTCGTTTTAAGGTCTTTGATAGCTGATGCTGAAGCAGCTACTGGCCAAAAAGTTACAGAAGCTGTTATTAGTGTACCGGCCTATTTCTCTGATGCGCAACGTAAAGCAACCAAAATAGCGGGCGAACTAGCGGGTATAAAAGTTGAACGTTTAATTAATGAACCAACTGCCGCTGCATTAGCCTACGGCCTACAAGCGAGAAAAGAAGGAGGAAAATTTCTGCTATTAGACCTAGGAGGGGGCACTTTTGATGTCTCTATTCTTGAAATTTTTGACGGTGTAGTAGAAGTACATGCTAGTGCTGGAGATAGTTTTTTAGGTGGTAAAGATTTCTTACAGGTTTTATTCAGTACCTTTTGCTCAGAAACAGGGATCGCGCTGGACAAACTCAACGCTATTGAATTAGGGTCATTATTGGCTAAATTAGAACAACTTAAAAAAAATCTTACTACCAATGCTAGCCATGAATTAGATATCAGCCTTAATGCACAAAGTTATCACTGGCAAATCACAGCCGAGCATTTTGCCAATTTATGTGAGCCTCTTATTCAACGGATGCGAGCTCCTATAGAAAGAGCGGTGCGTGATGCAAAACTTAAAGCTAATGAGCTAAATGAGGTCATTTTGGTAGGCGGTGCAAGCCGTATGCCTATGATTAGCAAATTAGTTTCTAAACTCTTTGGGCGATTACCACTACGTCATATCAACCCAGATCAAACCATCGCCATAGGTGCGGTTATTGCAGCTAGTTTAAAAGTTAGGGATGAGCGTTTAGAGGAAATTATTTTAACTGATATTTGCCCCTATACTCTATGGACTAATGTCTGCCGCAAAAAAAGTGAAGGCAATTATGCAGAAGGCTATTTCATGCCCATTATTGCTCGTAATAGCACAGTTCCTATTAGCCGCGAGGAAAATCTATATCCCGTCTATGATGATCAAGAAAATATAACGGTAGAAGTTTATCAAGGTGAAAGTCCAACCATAGATAAGAATATTAAACTAGGTGAGCTACATGTTAAACTACCCAATAAATTAGCCAATAATAGAGGAGTTACAGTAAGATTTACTTATGATATCAATGGTATACTGCAAGTTGAAACAAAAGTAATAGAAACAGGGGAAACACAGCAGCTCATTCTAAAACAAAATGAAAATAATCTAACTGAAGCGGAGATAATGGCACGCTTACAAGCCTTAGATGAGCTCAAAATAGATCCTAGAGAGAAACAAGAAAATGTTCTTTTGTTAGCTAGAGCCGCTCGCCTTTATGAAGAAGTAATTGATTATCGCGAAATGTTACAAAACTGGATTTTACAATTTGAGCAAATCCCTGATAAACAAGATAATGAACTAATAATAGAAGCCCGTAAGGAATTTTCTTCAAACCTAGATCACTTGGAAAATAACTATTAATAACAAGCAGTAGAGATAATTATGTGGGCTATTATTTTTTTAGGGTTAGACGAGCAAGCAGATGAACGTGCTATAAAAAAAGCCTATGCAAAACGATTTAAAGAAACTCGCCCAGATGAAGACCCAGCAGGATTTCATCAGCTAAACGAAGCTTATCAAGCTGCTTTACGCTGGCGCCGAGAAAATCCTCTTACCGACGCAACATCAGCATCAGCTATTTTAGCTGATGCCATTACCGAACCATGCTCAACAACTTTTACTGCTATCCCAGGTTATTCTGCCGCAGACAACATAAATACTGACAATTTAACAGAACAACCTTCGCCAGCTAATACACCGCTAAATCATTATTATCAAACCTTAATGCGCGCAGCTTCTGCAGGTGATACTAAGAAACTTAACGCATGGCTACAAGAAAATACTGAGCTTTCAGTAGTATCTTCGTTATTAGCAAACTATTTGTTAGATTACTGGCAAACTTATCACCCTGCTCTAGCTAAAGAATGCTTCGATGTTCTAAGTGATTTTTTTCATCTTAACAGCATTGCGCAGCAAATGACGATTGACTTAACTCTATTACGGAGCTCGCTAGATGCTATTTGGAATGCTCAACAACAAGCTAGTAATGATTCATTATTGGCCAACATTAGATCATCACACCACCTTCAAAAGGTTAGCAATTCTTTTGAGATAGAAGAGTTCTATCAAAAATGTCTGATCGTAGCGCAACAAAACCATCCAGAACAATTTCATTTATGGTTACAATCGCAACAGCAATTTTGGTCATTTGATAGCAAACAACAAATAGGCCAAACACTATTAGCTAATCTCCAACAAAAGCAAGTTCCATTAAGTGCAGCAAGCTTTGCTGTTATTTTAGATTTTTTTAGCCTTAACGATATCCTAGCTAATAACGATATAACCGATACCCAAGATCTACAACAGCACTTAAATACCCTATGGTTATTTAGCGATCAGCGCATAGCTGCACTAACAGCTCAATATAATTTAGCTGACCAAAATTGTGCTAATTACTCATCGCAAGAATCTTATGCTGACTGGCAAATGTTTGAGCAAATGAAAAAACCTTTTTCATGGTTACAAGCTATTAGAACTAGTTTTCCACTGTATCGCTCCAAGAGTTGGAGTCAACGTTTAGTTGCCTTGCTAGAGAGCAATAATAATCACATACCCACTAGTATTAACAAAGAGCAACTCAGCTATTGGCTTGCTTTCTCGCAAAAGAGAATACTCCATGCTCCAAAACTGTTAGTATGGACTATTAATATATTATTTCTAAATCTATTCTGCTTGTTTGCCTTATTGTTTTACCATTATGTAACTGAGAGAAAAACTGAGCTAGAAATCTTAGCCCTCTCTTTTGAAGTTTGGTTTTTCATTTTGATTCCAACAATTATTTGTTTAGCAATACTTTGGTCTCTGCTCTGGCTAAAATACTCTTATCAGCAAATAACTCATTATTATTGGCGTGTGTTCAATAAAATATGGATACCTCTGTTAATTATGATTTGTTACGCGGCTCCATTAACACCTCAAATTCGACTCTTATTTGCGTTCTGTATTCTGGTTAGTATTTTAATTTTCTATGATAAAGCCGTTCCAAAACCACTATTACTACTCTTTACCCCAGTAGTTTTATATCTATTAAATGGTTTGGAAAATGCTTTTAAACCTTTCCGATCTTTGAAAATCTCAGCATTAACTAAATTTACTATTTTTGTAGCTATTTGTTGCATGTTTGTAGCGGCTCTTTATGTCTTTCCAGAACAACTTAAAGTTATCTATTTAGTGCTATACAAATTATTATTGTTCTTGTGATAATTTTTGGCTATCAGCTTACTAAGTAAAACCATAATGGGTTATAGACCATCAATAATACTGACTTGTTTTGCCCATCATGCTCCTTTTAAGTTAAAATCATCTTTTAAAACTCTTATCCTAAAGGTTTATGACAATGCTGATTCTGCGTGGTACTCCTGCTCTTTCGTCATTCCGATATGAAAAATTACTTAATCGACTGCAAGCAGCTAACTCCAAGATATCTGCTCTTTATGCTGAGTTTATCCATTTTATAGACACCAACAGCGAGCTCAGCGCAGAACATCACACTATCTTAACTAAACTATTAACGTATGGCCCAGCAACCGTACCAGAGGAACCCAAAGGGCAGCTTTTGTTAGTCACCCCTCGCTTTGGTACTATTTCACCTTGGTCTAGTAAAGCTACTGACATCGCCCACAACTGCGGTTTAACCGCCATAATTAGAATAGAAAGAGGAATCGCTTATTATCTAGAGGGCGAACTAACTGCTGCTGAACTAACAGATCTTGAAAAAATCCTCCATGATCGAATGACACAACAAATACTTTCAAGTACGGCACAGGCAGTAGACCTGTTTAATCATGCCACACCTCAGCCACTTAAGACTATTGATGTGTTAGCTAACGGTAGAGAAGCATTAGTAATAGCTAATAAGCAACTAGGTTTAGCCCTTGCTGAAGATGAAATAGACTATCTCTTGACGGCTTTTACCGAGCTTAAACGTAACCCTAATGATATTGAATTAATGATGTTTGCTCAAGCCAACTCAGAGCATTGTCGCCATAAAATATTCAATGCCAGCTGGGATATAGATGGCCATGAGCAGTCAAAAAGTTTATTTGGGATGATTAAAAATACTTATCAACTCCATTCTCAAGGCATATTATCTGCTTATAAGGATAATGCCTCGGTGATTGAAGGTTTCACAGCAGGCCGCTTTTATCCCGATCCTAATAACCATATCTATAGCAATAACCAAGAACCGGTACATATATTGATGAAGGTTGAAACCCACAATCATCCCACGGCTATTGCTCCTTTTCCTGGTGCTGCAACTGGTTCTGGCGGAGAAATAAGAGATGAAGGTGCCACCGGTCGAGGAGCTAAACCTAAAGCAGGCTTAACCGGTTTCACTGTTTCTAATCTAAATATTCCAAATTTTATTCAACCTTGGGAACAACCTTATGGTAAACCCGAGCGTATTGTAAATGCCCTAGATATTATGATAGAGGGTCCACTAGGAGCTGCTGCCTTCAATAATGAATTCGGCCGCCCTGCCTTAAATGGTTATTTTCGAAGTTTTGAACAAACTATTCAAACACCTCATGGAGCGGAAGTTAAAGGTTATCATAAGCCTATTATGCTGGCTGGAGGCTTAGGTAATATAAAAGCTGAACATATCCAAAAAGGTACCATTAGCATTGGAGCTAAACTTATAGTACTTGGTGGCCCTGCTATGCTGATTGGCTTAGGAGGTGGGGCTGCCTCCTCTATGGCTACTGGGGCAAGCTCCGCAGACTTAGACTTTGCCTCTGTACAAAGAGATAACCCAGAAATGGAACGTCGTTGCCAAGAAGTGATAGATCGTTGTTGGCAATTAGGCACAAGTAATCCTATTAAATTTATTCATGATGTGGGAGCTGGAGGGCTATCTAATGCTCTCCCAGAGCTGATACATGATGGTGAACGTGGCGGCCACTTTGAATTACGCCAAGTGCCCAATGCTGAACCCAATATGACACCTTTAGAGATTTGGTGTAACGAGTCTCAAGAGCGTTATGTGTTAGCAGTAGACAATGCCGATTTTGAACGATTTAAAGCCATTTGTGACAGAGAACGCTGCCCATTTGCAGTAGTAGGTGAGGCTACAGCAGATGAACACTTAACAGTCACCGACAGCTATTTCAATAATAAACCCGTTGATATGCCATTACATGTGTTATTAGGCAAACCTCCTAAAATGCATCGTAGTGCCCAAACTGAAACTATCACAGGCGATGTTATTAACTTAGCCAATCTAGATCTAACTGAAGCTATTAACAGAGTACTATATCACCCGACTGTAGCTAGTAAAAACTTTCTTATTACCATAGGAGACCGCACTATCACCGGCCTAGTGGCTAGAGATCAAATGGTAGGCCCATGGCAAATACCCGTAGCAGATTGTGCAGTAACAGCAACTAGCTTTGATGGTTATACCGGTGAGGCAATGGCCATGGGGGAACGTACCCCGATGGCTCTGCTAGATGCACCAGCCTCTGGCCGTATGGCAGTAGCAGAAAGTATTACCAATATAGCAGCAGCACGTATTTCAAAACTATCTGATATACGTTTATCAGCTAATTGGATGGCAGCTGCTGGCCACCCAGGAGAAGATGCCCGGCTTTACGAAACGGTAAAAGCGGTAGCTATGGAGTTATGTCCTAAATTAGGTATCACTATTCCCGTGGGGAAAGACTCCATGTCTATGAAAACCTGCTGGACTGATCAGCATGAAACGAAAAGTGTTACTTCACCACTATCACTTATCATCTCTGCTTTTGCACCAGTACAAGATATTAGGCACACGCTCACCCCACAACTAGAGTTAAACAAAGGAACTACAGATCTTATATTAATTGATTTAGGTTTCGGTAAAAATCGTCTCGGCACTTCCATTTTAGCCCAAGTTTATAGTCAATTAGGCCAACAAACACCTGACCTAGATGACCCAGCAACGCTAACGGCTTTTTTTACTGTTATCCAAGCTCTTAATGCTGATAATAAGCTGTTGGCATATCATGATAGATCAGATGGAGGTTTGCTAGCTACCTTATTAGAAATGGCTTTTGCTGGCCATTGTGGCCTCAATATTAACTTTGACCCGTTAGCTGATAATAAAGCAACACTCATTAGCACGCTATTTAACGAAGAACTAGGAGCGGTTATCCAAGTTCATCGTAAAGATACAGCAGAAGTGCTTAGCCAATTTAGCCTAGCAGGTTTGGCTAATGCAGTTACCGTCATAGGACAACCTAGCCAATTACCTACCATCAACTTTTTATTGGATGGCCAAATAGTTTTCGCTAGCAATAGAGCGCATCTCCAACAAGTATGGTCGACAACTAGCTATCAGATTCAGAAACTAAGAAATAACATAGTTTGTGCTGAACAAGAGTTTGCCGTCATTGCGGATGATAACAATCCTGGTTTACAAGTCACCCTTCCTTATGATGCTAGCCATAATATAGCTGCTCCGTTAATTAATAAAGGAGTCCGCCCTAAGGTAGCAATCCTTAGAGAGCAAGGGGTTAATGGCCAAGTTGAAATGGCTGCAGCTTTTGATAGAGCAGGTTTCACCCCAGTCGATGTACATATGAGCGATATTCTTAGCCAACGAGTAGATTTAGCTGATTATAAAGGGCTTATCGCCTGTGGTGGCTTCTCTTATGGCGATGTTCTCGGTGCTGGCGAGGGCTGGGCAAAATCTATTCTTTTCAATAAGCTAGCCAGAGAAGCCTTTGCTGCTTTCTTTAGACGCTTAGATAGTTTCGCACTGGGCGTATGTAATGGTTGCCAAATGCTTTCTAACTTACATGAATTAATCCCCGGTACAGCAGCTTGGCCACGTTTCATACGTAACCAATCAGAACAGTTTGAAGCACGCGTGGCTATGGTAGAAGTACAAAAATCGCCTTCTATCTTTTTAGAAGGAATGGCTGGTGCTAGAATGCCTATCGCTATTGCTCACGGCGAAGGTTATGCCAAATTTACTGATAAAAATGCCTTGCTTAAAACTAATTCATCTGGTTTGGTAGCTTTACGTTACATAGATAACTACGGCAAAATCACAGAGCAATATCCTGCTAATCCTAATGGTTCACCTCTAGGTATTACGGGTCTTTGTAATGCAGATGGACGGGTTACTATTATGATGCCTCATCCTGAGCGGGTATTTCGAACAGTGCAAAATTCTTGGTATCCTGATAAATCGTTAGAGGATGCTGCTTGGATATGTATGTTCCAAAATGTCAGACTTTGGGTAAACTAGTAATCATTAGCTTGATGCACCAGCAAAAGCTTGGTGCATCAAGCTATTTAAGCATGTAAGTTCGTCCATCTTAACACTTTTTTTAGTTAGTAATTATTTGCTGTAACTTACAACATTTATGCACTTGCTAAATATCTTTCTCAACTAATTGACTAATGAGCTATTAGCTCGTTTTTTAACACAACATAGTACTTTTGATAATTCATTTTAACCCCTTCCATTACAAGTTAATGTACAAGGTTCTAAGCTAAATTTTTACAAGCTTTGCACTATCTGCCAAACCTATTATCAAGCCCCTTTGCCATTTAATTACTAACATTTTTCTACCATTCAATACATTAGGCTAATTAGCCTCATAAGCCACCTTTACCAAAGCTATAACTAATGGGCAGCCATTTGCCCTATATAAAAATTTT
>CALYQH010000014.1 GCA_945283395.1 uncultured Ventosimonas sp.
GGTAATTATATGAATTCCATCATGGCTAATAATGAAGCCACTGCAAATGGTTATGATGAAGCTTTATTGCTTGATGCTAATGGTTATGTAGCGGAAGGATCTGGTGAAAATATTTTTATAGTACGTAAAGGAAAACTTTATACCCCAGATGCAACTGTTGCCTTAGAAGGTATTACTAGAGATACGGTAATGACTATAGCCCATGATATAGGATTAGAAGTTATAGAGAAACATATTACCCGCGATGAAGTCTATATTGCTGATGAAGCTTTCTTTACAGGTACGGCAGCTGAAGTTACTCCTATTAGTGAATTAGATAAGAGGCAAATAGGTCAAGGTCATCCTGGTTTAATTACGCAAGAAATTCAAAAACGTTTTTTTAATATAGTCACAGGTCAAGATGCTCGTTATGAAAAGTGGCTAACTTATGTAAACTAGTCAATTAAGCGCTATACCATTAATCCATTGTCTTAATTGATAGTTTTCTTGCGATCAATAAGTATAGATTATATATACGTCACTCCTTATAACAACAAAAATATTTGTGATTTAATGATTAATTTCAATAAAAAAAACTAGTAGATTTTATGCTCACTTAAATGCAGTTAAATCAACACCGTATTTTCAATAAATGATTATTTAGATATTACCGCACTTTAGTTTCAATGAGAAAAGCATACAAAGTTGTAGAGTATTTTTATTCAACAAGAGGGCATTAAAAATGTCATTAAATTTAAAGATTGCAGTAAGTCAAGATACAGATCAATGTTTTAAAACTCAGCGTGATATTGTGGCTATTAACCAGACAAATTTTACTGATGTGGCTGCTGTAGTTATTTCAATGGATGATGTGAAAAAGGGCCTATTAGAAATAGTCAAACGGACAGAATTTAATATACCTGTTTTCTTAGTGATCTAGAAAGATGAAAAAGCTGACCCTGCATTAATACCTAAAATAAGAGACGTGTTGATGCAAGTAAGTAGTGTGTTTGAATGAAATAATAAAGATAATATAAATTTTTATGGTAACCAATTAGAAGCAGCGGCTAAAGAATATGAAGATAATGTTTTACCTCCTTTTTTTGCAACTTTAAAGAAATATGTTGAAAAAGGTAATGACTAGTTCGATTGTCCAGGCCATCAAGGTGGAAGTTTTTTCCGTAAACACCCAGCAGGTAAATTATAATACGACTTTCTGGGCGAAAATGTATTTCGGTCAGACATTTGTAATGCCGACTTAGCGTTGGGGGATCTATTAATTCATGAAGGACCTGCATTAGAGGCTCAAAAACATGCTGCTAAAGTATTTAATGCAGATAAAACTTATTTTGTCTTAAATGGCACTTCTGCCTCTAATAAAGTTGTAACAACAGCCTTACTAACACCTGGCGATTTTGTTTTGTTTGATCGTAATAATCATAAATCAATTCATCAAGGGGCATTATTCCAAGCGGGTGCTATCCCTGTTTATCTAGAAACTTCTCGTAATCCTTTTGGTTTTATTGGTGGCATAGATGATTACTGTTTTGATGAGAGTTATCTAAGGGGATTAATCAAAGAGGTAGCTCTCGAGCGAGCATCTATAGAACGTCCTTTCAAATTAGCAGTTATTCAATTAGGTACATATGACGGCACTATTTATAACGCAAGGCAGGTGGTAGATAGAATAGGACATCTGTGTGATTACATTTTATTTGATTCTGCTTGGGTAGGTTATGAGCAATTTATACCTATGATGAAAAACTGTTCTCCCATGTTACCTGAATTAACAGCAAAAGATCCTGGAATTTTTGTTACTCAATCGGTACATAAACAACAAGCAGGTTTTTCTCAAGCATCTCAAGTCCATAAAAAAGATAAGCATATTAAAGGGCAGGCACGTTATGCCAATCATCATAGAGTAAATAATGCTTTTATGACCAAAGCTTCTACTAGTCCATTTTATCCGCTTTTTTCAACTCTTGATGTAAATGCTAAAATTCATGAGGGGGCTAGTGATAAAAGGCTATGGGCTGACACCTTACGACGAGTAGTGGAAGCACGTAAATTAGTATTAGAAAACTGTACTATGATACGTCCTTTTGTTCCTGATATAGTTGATGGTAAAGCTTGGAAAGATTATCCAACAGATGAGATTGTAAAAGATATTAAGTTTTTCCAATTTCATCCCAAAGATAGGTGGCATGGTTTTGAAGGGTATGGAGAAAATCAATACTTTGTAGACCCGATGAAACTAATGTTTACCACGCCAGGTATAGACTCTATTACAGGTGAATATACTGATTTTGGTATCCATGCAGGTATCTTAGCTAATTTTCTAAGACAAAATAATATCATTCCAGAAAAATGTGACTTAAATTCAATTCTCTTTTTAATGACTCCCGCTGAACTTACAGCCAAGCTCGATCATTTAGTAGCACAAATTGCTCGGTTTGAGCAATTGATAAAGGATGATGCTGCTTTTAGCGAGGTTTTACCCATTCTTTATAAAACTTATGAAGATAGTTATAAAGGTCTTAGCATTAGAGAGGTCTGCCAACAAATGCATGATCTTTATAAGGGACACAATGTTAAGCAATTACAAAAAGACATGTTTCGTAAAGCACATTTCCCTAAGATGGCTATGTTACCCCATGAGGCTAATATGGAGTTTTTCAAAGGCAATGTGGAACTTATTGCTATAGAAGAAGCTAAAGGTCGTATTGCCGCGGAAGGAGCTTTGCCCTATCCTCCCGGTATTCTGTGTATTATTCCCGGTGAGGTGTGGGGCGATTCTGTGCTTAAGTACTTTTTAGCCTTACAAGAGGGTATCAACTTATTACCTGGATTTACCCCAGAATTACAAGGTGTTTATTTAAAACAAGAGGCAGATGGGCGCACTAGGGCCTAAGGTTATGTTTTAAAGAAATAACCTAACTAATGGAAAGGCTAGTAAGGATACTAAGTTAAAACAGATATTTGTTTGTTATGGGATTGGAGCAAAAGAGATGACTTATCAAAAAAAGATGAGTGTTACCCAATTAACCATATTAACGGCTGTTAATATGATGGGGTCAGGAATTATTATGCTACCTACCAAGTTAGCGAGTGTGGGAACTATTTCAGTGTTGTCGTGGATTGTTACAGCTCTGGGGTCCATGGCTTTAGCTTATGTATTTGCCAAGTGTGGCCGCTATAGTAGAAAAACGGGTGGTATGGGGGGCTATGCTGAATATGCTTTTGGTAAAGGCGGAAGCCATATGGTCAACTATACTTATGCTTTCTCTTTAGTAATAGCTAATGTAGCTATAGCGATTTCAGCCGTAGGTTATGGTGTTACATTTTTTGATAATTTTTTACAAACGTTTGGTATGGCAACGCCAGACGTGGCTGAAAATAGTAAACCGCTTTACGTGGCACTTGCTGCTGTTGCCTTAGTCTGGGTAACTACTGTAGCAAATTTTGGTGGTGCCCATATCACAGGTAAAATAGGAGGACTAACTATTTGGGGGGTCATTATTCCTGTTTTAGCGTTGAGTGTAATAGGTTGGTTTTGGTTTAAGCCTAGTACTTATGTGGCTGCTTGGAATCCTCATCACTATGGCTTTTGGCAGGCAGTAGGTATTTCTATTCCTATGACCTTGTGGGCATTTTTAGGGATGGAATCAGCTTGTGCTAACTCCGATGCTGTAGAAAATCCTGAGAAAAATGTGCCTATTGCTGTATTAGGTGGAACATTAACTTGTGCAATTATTTATATTCTCTCTACTAATGTAATGGCAGGCATTGTTCCTAATGTGGATTTAGCTAATTCGGATGGTCCCTTTGGGTTAACTTTTAGTGTCATGTTTGGGCCAATAATTGGCATGATTGTGTTAGCCTTAATGGTAATTGCTTGTATAGGTTCTTTGCTAGGTTGGCAATTTACTGTAGCCGAGGTATTCAGATCATCAGCTCAAGAAAAATATTTCTTAGCTATCTTTGGTAAAGTAAATAAATCAGGTGTACCTATTCTTCCTATGTGTATATTGGCGGTTGCTCAAACATTGTTAGCCTTAATGACTATCAGTCCAGAATTAAAAAAACAATTTGAGGTATTAACTAATTTAGCTGTGGTAACTAATATAGTGCCTTATATCATTTGTATGGCTTCTATCGTAGCTATTTATGCTGCTAATAGGGTAAACCGACAAGAAACTATTACTACATGCGTAGTTGCTCTTATTGCCTCTATCTATACGTACTATGCTCTTTACTCATCTGGTCAACAATCCATTATGTATGGTGCTTTGGTAACGTTCTTTGGTTGGACTTTGTTTGCTTCTGTTTCTCATCGTTTTATAGAAGCTCATCAACCACTAGATACCTCAGTAGTTGACATTTTAGAAGATATTGATAAATCGCCTAAAGATTTAAATATTCTAAAAAGATTTTTAGGTTTCTGGAGGAAAAAACAAAAATCTCAAACAGCTACCAATAATAATCAACACACTGATAAGTAATAGCTTATTTTAGGTTGATTTTTAGTAATGTTTGATGATTAAGAGTAACTAAATTAAGCACAATATTTACCTTAAAGAGGTTATTATGAATATTAAAGATGAATTAGGCATGGTCGCCCTATTAGTTAAACAGGATTATGGCAATTATTCACCTGCTAATCGAACACTAACAGCATTGACCAAAGAATTGGAAGATCAAGATGTAAAATTGGTAACGGTATTATCTTATAAAGATGCTTGTTTAATTATTAAATCAGATCCTAGTATACAATGTGTTATGCTAGATTGGGATTTAGAACAAGGCAAAGTTCATAAAGATGCTGAACAGGTACTTATGGCTGTGCGGGCTCGAAGTGAAACTATCCCCATTTTTCTATTAACAGAGCGCGGTAGTGCGGCTCATATTCCTGTAGATGCTTTAAGAAAAACTGACGATTTCATTTTCTTATTAGAAGATACTGCTAGTTTTATCACTGGTCGAATTGTTGCCGCAATAAAAAAATACCGTGAGAATCTATTGCCGCCCATGTTCAAAGCTTTGGTTAAATTTGCGCATGTACACGAATATTCATGGCATACACCAGGTCATACTGGCGGTACAGCTTTTTTAAAAACACCTGTCGGGCGTGCTTATTTTAAATATTTCGGTGAGAATCTATTGCGTTCTGATCTATCTATTTCAGTTAGCGATTTAGGTTCCCTACTTGATCACTCAGGGCCTATAGGTAAGGGTGAGCAAAATGCGGCAAGAGTATTTGGCGCTAATCGTACGTATTATGTAACTAATGGTTCTTCTACTTCTAATAGAGTTATTTTGATGGCAAGTGTAACCCGTAATCAAATAGCACTATGTGATAGAAATTGCCATAAGTCAGTTGAACATGCCATCACTATGTCAGGAGCAATCCCGGTTTACTTGATACCTTCTCGTAATCAGTATGGTTTAATAGGACCAATTCCACCACATAGCTTAGAACCAAAGGTAATTAAAAAAGATATTAGCCAAAATATGTTGGCCAAAAAGGTTAAGGATAAAACGCCTGTTCACGCGGTTGTGACTAATTCAACTTATGATGGACTTTGTTATAATGTGAAAAGAGTGACAGAGCTATTAGGCCAGTCAGTAGATAGGTTACATTTTGATGAAGCATGGTATGGTTATGCTCGTTTTAATCCTATTTATAAAGACAGATTTGCTATGTATGGTGAAGCTAAAGATTATGATAAAAAAGGGCCAACTATTTTTGCTACCCAGTCTACTCATAAATTATTAGCAGCATTATCTCAAGCCTCTATGATTCATATTCGAGAAGGCCGTAAACCAATAGATCATAATCGCTTTAATGAAGCTTTTATGATGCACGCTTCTACTTCTCCTAACTATGCCATTATTGCATCTAATGATGTTAGTGTGGCTATGATGGATGGCCCTCAAGGAAGAATATTAACAACTGATAGTATTCATGAAGCAGTTTCCTTCAGGCAAATAGTGGCTAGGGTTCATGCAGAAGCTGAAAAGAAAAAAGATTGGTTCTTTAATGTTTGGCAACCAGATACAGTGCAAGATCTTAAAGGTAATAAAATACCTTTCTATAAAGCAGAACGGGATTATTTAGAACAAACGGCTAAATGTTGGGTATTAGAGCCTAATGCTAAATGGCATGGTTTTGGCAATATCGAAAAAGATTATTGCATGCTTGATCCTATCAAAGTATCTATAACTACTCCTAGTGTTGATGATAAAGGCGAACTATTAACGAGAGGTATTCCAGCAGGGATAGTTACTTCTTATTTAGCTACTAAAGGAATAATTGTAGAAAAAACAACGGACTTTACCTTCTTATTGCTTTTCTCTATAGGTATTACTAAGGGGAAATGGGGTACCTTATTAAATGCGTTATTTGAATTTAAACGCCTCTATGATGAAGATACTCCGTTGAATAATGTATTACCAGACTTAGTAGATACATATCCAAAACGTTATAGTGGCTTAGGGCTAAAAAAGCTAGCCGATGAAATGTTTGCTATGATGAAAAATTTAAAAACCACTGATTGCATGTCTAAGGCTTTTTCAGCTTTACCTATGCCTGATTATAGCCCTGTGGAAGCTTATGAACATTTAGTTAGGAATGAAGTAGAAAAAGTAACACTGGAGCAAATGGCTAATCGTACAGCAGCTACTGGTATTGTCCCTTACCCACCTGGAATTCCTTTGTTAATGCCTGGTGAAAATGCAGGCGCAGCTAATGATGTATTTTTAAAATACCTTAAATCTTTAGAGGAATTTGATAAACATTTCCCTGGCTTTGAACATGATATTCATGGTATAGAAAGTGAGGAAGGCATTTATAAATTGTTAGCCATTAAGCAATAGCTTAGCAGTTAATAAGCAGTATATATTTATATACTGCTTATTATAATGGCTAAACTATGCTTGAATCAGTTATCTAGCCTATTAAAATAAAATCAGTTCGCTTTGTTAGTTTTAGAGAAGCTCATTTATTCTTTAGTTTTTAGCTAGCCGTATTAACTTAAGTTATTAATAAGTATTAATCACCAATTGCAAAGTACAATAATACACTACTTAAATTTATATTATTTTTGATTAAAGTTATGCTGTTTTTACCTGTAGTTTATAATTATTTTTTTAGTAAAAAGAATAATAATGCCTTACTAGTGCGAACTGCTCATCTATAACATCTTTGACTATTAAAAAGTTTTCTCTAAATTATGAATAAAACGTAATAAGTTAGAACAAAAATTAAGTTATAAGCAAAATTTAAAATAAAAAATTAAAAAATTTATTAAAATAGCAATATTATATTATTATATATATTATATTTTAGTCTAATAAAAGAAATTAACTTATGGTTCGTTATTCGCAGTTTTTTTTATATTTTATACATTTAATTTTTGTTATTTCTTTGGTTAATGCTGATGTTTATTATACCGATGCTGATTTTTCAAACACCGTAAACGGTTCAATTATAAGTAATGCAGCAACAGGTAATGTTGATATTAATACGTCCGATACTGTAACGCCTGTAATAGACAATGTAAGTGGCGATGGGTTGAAAGCTGACAATGCTAGTCATTTTACAATTCACAATAAAAATAGCTTCTCCATTAATGCTGATGTGGGGATTGTTGTATTTGATTCTAATAAGATAGGATTAACCCACATGTCATTAAATGGACCTGGAGATATAGTTATCAATACAGGATATAGGGGTATTTTTGTTGGAGATAAAGGTTCCCTAACTAGTGATAGCAAAATTATTATCAATTCGAATTATGCAGGTATTTGGGCGTACGAGTCTGGTGCTATGGTTTTTTCTAAAGAGGTTGATATTACAGCTAAAGAGCACGGGGTTATAGCACAAAAAATGAATCCTAATGCCGAGAACCCAAAGATTGTTTTTAATGAAAAGGTCACAATTAACGTGCAAGAAGGTAGCGCTGTAATTGCCAAACCTGATGACAAAGCTAAGGGTGGTGAAATAGAGTTCAATAAAGGGCTAGACGCAACAGTAATAAAAGGAAATGTGCTAGAAGCCACCAGCCAAACTAGCATCATAGTCAAAGGTGATAGTCGATTAAAAGCTGATGATGCAAACTCTATGGCTGTATTGGCAGATAATGCAGCCATAGATATCACAGGTAAATCTGATATTAATGGACATGTTGCTGGCATTAATGGGGGTATTGTTAATCTTAATTTATCTAAGGAATCTGCCATCAGAGGGGCTATGACAACTAATACAGGTACTGGTGAGGTTAATGTTGTTTTGACCGAGGGTACTTGGAATATAACAGAAAGCTCTGGTATTACTAAGTTAACTTTAAATAATAGTACAGTTGATTTTAAAGATACTGTTGGTTTTATTCAGCTCACTACCAAAACACTATCAGGTAATGGCCTTTTTACATTAAGGGCCGATCTTGGGGCGCAACGGGCTGATCAAATAATTGTAACTGATACCTCTAGTGGTGAACATCAGCTCAAGATTGTAAACAAGGGTAGCACGTCAGTTAATGGAACTGAAAAACTAACATTAGTGCAGACAGGTGATGGTACAGCTGATTTTTCTTTAGCGCATGTTGTTGAAGCTGGCGGTTTTGAGTATGGCCTGCGAAGAGTTGCTAATAATAGTAAAAATTGGGAGCTTTATGGCTTGGCTCAAAAGACTTCTACAGCAGAGGCTGGAATTAACTTTTTCAATACCAGTTATCTATTTAACTATATTGGAACTCAAACATTGTTCCAACGTATGGGAGATTTAAAGGCAACAAATGGACAAGAAGGGGATTTCTGGATCAGAGGATTTGCAGGTAAATTAAATTCTTTTAATAGCAATAAAGTACATGGTTTTGCTATGAATTATAATGGTTATCAGTTAGGGATTGATAAATTATTGCCCATGGCTAATGGTAATCTTTATGTAGGTGCAATGTTAGGTTATAACCATGCGAATCCTGACTATAGAAAAGGCAGTGGCACAGCCAAGGATTATAGTACAGGGCTATATAGTGCTTATATAGATGACAATGGCTTTTATGTGGATGCAGTAGCTAAATATATGTATCTGAAAAATCATTTTCAGGTAACCGATACAGCAGGTACTAAAGTTACTGGTACAACAATAAATCATGGCTATAGCTTATCTCTTGAAACGGGTAAACGTTTTGCTATTAACAACCGCCCCTTTTATATAGAACCTCAAGCACAGCTAACTTATAGTCGTATGTGTAGTGCTACTATCCACGCATCTAATGGCTTAGAGGTAATGTTAAATGCATATAACTCTACGTTAGCCAGAGCAGGACTAGCAGTTGGTTACCAAGTTAATAATGCCCAAAATCCTATAGATATCTACTTAAAGCCTAGCTATATTAAAGAATTTTCAGGTAATACTTCATACAAACTTAATAATCATAAAGAAAAATACGACTTTAGCGGTGGTTGGGTCGATACTTCATTGGGTATTAATGGACAGATTAACAACCGTCATAATATTTATGGTGAGATTAGTTATGCTAATGGAGATCGTTTTGATAAACAACAACTTAACTTAGGTTATCGTTACCAGTTCTAAGCAGAATAATAAATAATTTAGCAAGTTATAATATGTCTATTCAAAGTTATGTTTGCTAGGTTAGCTCTTGTTGATAGAGCTAACCTAATGATTGAGTTTTTCCATTTGCGAAAAACGCTCATAAAAATAATATCTGCTTTTTTGGAAATTAGATCAATTGGAGAATAACCTTTAGATGCGCTATTGTGAGACTAATAGCTGTTCATATAAGAGCGATTGAGGTATTTTCAATGTACTAGTAGCCATTGCTCTATCCACACTTTTTTAAAGTGTGTATCAAAAAGTGCTAGATAGTAAATAGCCCAAAAATTTTCAGGATTACTACCTCGAGAACCTATTAGATCACATATCAAACATAAATGTACATTTACAAAAGTTGCTATAACCATCTTCATTTTATCTATTCCTAGAGCGAGGCGTGCAGGGTAAAAATTAGTTGCTACAATGCCATGTTTAAATAGTTCATGCCAACTTTGCTAATAATTAGTTTCACGTAATCCAACTAAATTAGTAATGAAATCAATAATGACTCCTATTCCATCTAAATCAAGACTAATTGCTGCTAGGCGAACAATAGCTTTGTGGCTATTTGGGGGTAAGTTTGGTTCAAAAATAACCTTGTCTGCCAAAAAATGGCTAATAGGACTTATAAAAGTATCTATTCACCTTCAAACAGGCTATTCTTATGGATGGCTATGTAAACCTCTCTTTAAAAAGGTTATAATTATTTTTTATTAGTATTTTTAGATAGATTATCATTTTATAGCCACTCTAGCGCTGTAAAATTAAGTAGGTTGCTAGTTAAATTTATTTATTGAGAAGTGAAAAAGGTTATGATGCGCAGTCACTATTGTGGGCAATTAAATAAAAGCTTAGAAGGACAAGAGGTCACTATTTGCGGTTGGGTTCATCGCCGTCGAGATCATGGTGGAGTTATTTTTTTTGATATAAGGGATAGAGAAGGATTGGCCCAAGTTGTATTTGACCCTGATAGAGAACAAACTTTTGCTAAAGCAGATAAAGTTCGAAATGAATATGTGGTTAAAATTACTGGGAAAGTAAGGCCACGCCCAGCAGGTACAGTAAATACAAATCTTGCTTCTGGGGAAATTGAAATTTTGGGTTATGAGTTAGACGTATTAAATGCTTCAGAAACCCCTCCTTTTGTGTTAGATGACTATTCAGAAGTGAGTGAAGAAACTCGGTTACGTTACCGTTATCTTGATTTGCGCCGTCCAGAAATGGCTAGTAAGTTGAAACTTAGAGCTAAAATAACTTCTACTATCCGTCGCTATTTAGATGATAATGGCTTTTTAGATATTGAAACGCCTATTTTAACACGTGCTACACCAGAGGGTGCGCGTGATTATCTAGTGCCTAGCCGTACGCATGTGGGGCACTTCTTTGCGTTACCTCAGTCTCCTCAATTATTTAAGCAATTATTAATGGTGGCAGGAGTTGATCGCTACTATCAAATAGCTAAATGTTTTCGCGATGAGGATTTGCGCGCTGATCGCCAACCTGAATTCACTCAAATAGATATAGAGACAAGCTTCCTAGATGAAAGTGACATTATGCAAATTGCCGAAAATATGGTAAGACAAGTATTTAAAGAAGTGCTTGCTATAGAATTTGCTGAATTACCTCATATGACTTATGCAGAAGCTATGCGCAGATTTGGCTCTGATAAGCCAGATTTGCGTAATCCTCTTGAATTAGTAGATGTGGCAGATCAATTAAAAAATGTCGAATTTAAAGTATTCGCAGGACCTGCAAATGATCCCAAGGCAAGGGTAGCGGCTTTACGCGTTCCTGGTGGTGCTAGCATGCCACGTAGTCGGATAGATGAATATACTAAGTTTGTGAGTATTTATGGTGCAAAAGGACTGGCATATATCAAAGTTAATGAACGAGCAAAAGGTGTAGATGGCTTACAATCACCGATTGTTAAAAATATTCCATTAGAAAACCTTAACCATATTTTAGATAGAGTTGGTGCTATAGATGGCGATATCGTCTTTTTCGGTGCTGATAAAGCGAAAATTGTAAGTGATGCCTTAGGTGCGTTACGAATAAAAATAGGCGGGGATCTCAATTTATTGACCTGTGAATGGGCCCCTATGTGGGTTACAGATTTTCCTATGTTTGAAGAAAATGATGATGGTAGCTTAACTGCCTGTCATCACCCTTTCACCTCACCTAGTTGTTCACCTGAAGAACTAGAAGCTAACCCGGCGGTAGCAATATCCCGAGCTTATGACCTAGTGTTAAATGGGATAGAGCTTGGTGGAGGTTCTATTCGTATCCATAA
Source organism: uncultured Ventosimonas sp. (assembly GCA_945283395.1). GTDB lineage: Bacteria > Pseudomonadota > Gammaproteobacteria > Pseudomonadales > Pseudomonadaceae > Entomomonas. Next base: position 11,889 of record CALYQH010000014.1, read on the forward strand.
TAAAGAAATGCAACAAGCAGTATTTCGTGTGTTAGGTATTAATGAAGAGCAACAGCAACAGAAATTTGGCTTTTTATTAGATGCCCTAAAATTTGGGGCACCTCCTCATGGTGGTGTAGCCTTTGGATTAGATAGGTTAGTGATGTTAATGACTGGTTC
>CALYQH010000015.1 GCA_945283395.1 uncultured Ventosimonas sp.
CCTAATAACTCAACATCTAACTTTTGTTGTGCTAAATAAACGCAATTCACATCAGTAATTTCTAACTCACCACGGGCCGAAGGTCTAATGTTTTTAGCTATTGCTATCACGTCATTATCATAGAAATACAGCCCTGTTACTGCATAATTAGACTTAGGTTGCTTAGGCTTTTCTTCTATGCTCAACACCTTACCTGTTTTATCAAATTCAACAACTCCGAATCGTTCAGGGTCAGATACCTGATAACCAAAAACGGTGGCACCTGATTCTTTACTACTCGCTTTCTTCAAACTAGTAGAGAAATTTGCCCCATGAAAAATATTGTCCCCTAGAATAAGACAACATAAATCATTACCTAAAAAATGTTGCCCTATAATAAAAGCTTGCGCTAAACCATCAGGAGAAGGTTGTTCGGCATACTCAATATTCAGCCCCAACCCACTACCATCGCCAAAAATTCGCTGAAAACAAGGTAAATCAGTAGGCGTCGAGATAATCAAAATATCCTGAATATCGGCTAACATTAAAGTAGCCAATGGATAATAAATCATCGGCTTGTCGTAAATGGGTAACAGTTGTTTAGAAACTCCTAAGGTAATAGGGTGTAATCTTGTACCTGAGCCACCGGCTAAGATAATACCTTTTCTTTTGGCCATATTTTATCCACACTTCAACTAGTTGCTAACTTTACGCTACTTATTCACGCAGGCTAATATTCATAGCTAATACGTAATGCGTATTAAGTAAATGTTAAGCCATTATAGTGTATTATCTATTTAATCTGTAACTGCTCTTAGCTATTAAAATTTTTTATTTATTGCATAAAAACATTTAATCTTTATATGGTCTATAATAATAAAATAAATAATTAGCCTGAATTAATAAAGATTGGAGAACTGTTATGTCTGAACCAAGATTAACTCCTTCTGCCGTAGTTCTTCCTCCTGGTGAAGCAGCTATTTTCATGATACTAGCCTTAAAGGACACCGCTACCACTACCGAGCAAGTACAAGATGTATGCGGCCATCTAGCTGCCTTTGTAAGAAGTATGAGTAAAAGATATCCCGATGCCCAAGTAAGTGCCATTATGGGCTTTGGTGCAGAAGCGTGGACAACACTTTTTCCAGACCAAGCAAAACCCAAAGAGTTAAAACCTTTCGAAGCCATCAAAGGAGCTAAGCACTTTGCACCCTCCACGCCAGGTGATCTATATTTTCACATCAGAGCAAGACGGATGGATATTTGTTATGAGCTAGCAGCTGAAATAAGCCATCTATTAGAAGGAGCTGTTGAGCCTATTGATGAAGTTCATGGCTTCCGTTATTTTGATGGCAGAACTATCATTGGTTTTGTGGATGGCACAGAAAATCCAGAAAATGAAGCAGCCTATCAGTTCACCACCATAGGAGATGAAGACCCCAATTTCAAAGGTGGTAGTTATGCCTTTGTACAAAAATATTTACATAATATGAAAGCTTGGAATGCTACCAGCGTAGAAGAACAAGAAAAAGTTATAGGACGCAAAAAATTCTCGGATATCGAATTAACTGACCAAGAAAAACCAGCTAATGCGCATAATGCTGTGACTAATATTGCAGATGACAATGGCAACGAACTTAAAATTATGCGTGCTAATATGCCTTTTGCTAACCCTTCGAAAGGTGAATATGGCACTTTCTTTATAGGTTATGCCAACACCTTCACAACAACTAAACGTATGTTAGACAACATGTTTATTGGAGAACCTGAAGGTAACTATGATAGATTACTGGATTATAGTACTCCTGTCACAGGCACTTTATTTTTTGTCCCATCTCCTGAGCTGCTCGAAGCATTAGGCGGTGAGGATGATTAAGCATACCAGTTATTAAAAACCTAGTTAACCATTAACATCCTAGCTAACAGCTATTAGCTAGGGTGTTAGTAGTTAACCTAAACTAGTGGTTAAGATGAAAGCTGCCAAACCAGCAGAATTTAAAAATTTATAAGATTGATGATTTATGATTTTTTTCAAGAAATTAATATATTATGCCATTGTTATCTATATTATTTGTTTTATTTTAAATGCTAATGCTAACTCCTTTAATCAACAAGAAGCAGCTACTAGCATCAAAAGTATTCTTAGCAAAGCGACCAAAACATCTATTAAGCAATTAGGTGTAACGGGTGGATTTAGTAACAATCCTGAGCTAAGAATAGCTTTACCTAGTAACTTAGCTAATACCGCCAATTTACTGGAAAGATTAGGATTAAAAACTTAACTTGGGCAACTTGAAAAGGGTATGAACGCAGCAGCAGAAGCTGCTATACCAGAAGCACAAGAGATGGTAATCAACAGTATCAAACAAATGACCTTCAACGATGCTAAACAGATCATCACTGGCGGTGATACCGCAGCTACGGCATATCTTGAAAAAACTAATCGCACCGCATTATTTAATAAATTTCTACCGAAAGTTAAAACTATTACCGATCAATATGCGCTAGCTGCCAACTATAACTCCTTAATCAAACGAACCAACCTGTTAGGCATTACTAATAACAATATGACCATAGAGAACTACGTCACCCATAAAACCCTTGATGGGCTATTTAATACTATAAAGAAACAAGAAAGTTATTTGCGTCACAATCCAGCAGCAATAACTGGCAAGATAGCTAAAAAACTAGTGGAAACGCTTAACTAACTAGTTAGTAGAGGTCACTTCATTCAGATAATAAGCCAAGCTGAATAAGAGGTGAAAAAATAAAAAATAATTTATGTTAAACTTTAGTATCAAAAACCAAACCAACTATAATAGATAGGCATGAATAACCAATATATGTTGGCAATCTTTTCTAGCTAAAGCTTATTCAACTAAAGAGCAGCATGTTAACGAGTTCCCTTATAAAGATTCATAAGGCACTCAACTATGTTTACTCATGCTTTTAATAAATTAAAACAAACGCTTTTTTAAAACGCTTACATAAAGATGGAATTTTTGTTTCATGAATTACCAAATTAAACCATTAGCAATAGCTATTTTTCTTTTAACTAGTCATTTTATAGCAGCTGATGAACTACCTACCATAACACATGTTTCAGACATTACTACATATCAAGGAGGCGAAGTAACAGCACCTATTATTGAAAAAAGTAGTTCGCCAGATCAACAAGATACGCACAAGCTAACCTTTAATAATACTAAAATCAGCATTAATAATGACACAGCACTAAATGGCATGTCGTTTCCAGCTGCTATTAGTTTAGGTGGCTGGAATGGCATTGAGCAAGGCTTACAATATGGTGATTTAGCAATCACGCTGGATAAAGATACTAACATCTCCGTAACCCGCTCTTCTGGAAATATAACAGGAGTTTACACAGAAACGGATTCATCGGAAGGCGTAGCTAGCATTACTAGTGATGCTACTATCAAGATAACATCAGTGGGTAATGGCGATGTTAGGGGCATATTGGCACAAAACTTTTTTGACACAAATGCACATGGCTGTGAATCCCTTGCTTGTCTCAATAAAAAAGCTGCCTTAATGCTCAACTCTAACAGCAAGATTGACATTTCAGGTAGTGGAAAACTTATCAGAGGAGCAGATGCACAAGCTTCTCATGCTAGCATTGAAACTGCAAAGGGTAGTGAAATAGCTATTACAGCAACACCATCTACCGGTGACAATAAGCAAAACATAAAAGGGATAAGCAGTTGGGGATATGATACGTTTCAAAGTACCTCAACAGTCGACAATAACGGGACAATCACAATTAACTATGATGACCATGCCAATCTTGCAAGTGTTGCAGGAATAGACTCGGCTGCTGAAATTAAAAGTACTGTAACAAACTCTAATACCATAACTATTAAAGAAGATGCTTTTAATCCAAATGCATTAAGTAATAAGGCTACGGTTACAGGAATTAAAAATTTTGTTCACTATGGTGAAAATTTTATAGATACCTCTGCTACTAGTAACATTATCATTAACTCTCCGCACATTTATAGAAGCGTTGGTATACAAGCCATAGTAGGAGAAAACAACAGTTCAATAAACAACTCTGTTTTTGAAACATCGATTAACGCACATGATAGTACTATAAATGTTACAGGCAAACATGAGGCTATAGGTATTGATAGTCATTTTGAAAAACCTGATACTCTTATTGGCAGTAATAACCGTTTTAACTCTACTATTAACTATGATAATAAAGCTGGTTCTATCTTCTCTTCCTCCAATGATTCAGACGGCTTAGCCTATGGTATAAAGAATGAAAGTCCACAAGGTGATGTTAAGACCATTATTAACAATGCTGATACTATTTCGGCCACCTCTCGTGGAGAGGCTGTAACGATCAAATCATCAACAATAAATTCAGGTAATGTCAAAATCTATTTAGGAACTGGAGTTAAGAGCATAATATCTTCTGCTAATAAGGCTACCGCTAACAATGCGGCTATTTACGCGAGTTCCAATCAGGGTGATAGCACTATTTTTTCAGCGGCCAAATATATTACTACTTCAGGTGCAAACAACCATGGTATTCGTTCTGAGTCACAGGCAGGTGAAAGCCACGTAACAACCTCTAGCCAAATAAGGACTACAGGTAACAACTCGGCGGCTATTTATAGTACCACAAAAAACGGTGCTAATAGCGTAACAGTTTACTCAGGTGCTAACTTACTAGGAGGAAGTGGTGATAATGGCGCCACCATTATTATGACTACTGAAGGAGGCAAGCAAGAGCTTACTATAGCTGCTGGAGCAAGCATTGCTAGCCAGAATGATAAGGCTATATTCACCAAAAATACTAGAGGTATTACTACTGTCGAGAATAGCGGTACTATTACAGGTTACGCTACGCTCCAAGGTAATAACGTTACCTTTATTAATGCTGGCACCTTAGACTTAAAAAATAATAGCTCGGGCAAACAAGCTGTAACATATACCATTGGCAATAGAGACGGCACTTTTAATAATAATGGTATTATTAGATTTGACCAAAGTATGCTTGATTGCACTACTAACAACGCAACTTTCAAAGTAGCCAATTTTTATAATAATAGCCAAGGCATCATAAATTTAACCTCTAAAAACCCTAACGGGCTAAATAATTTAGTAGGAGATAAATTCATTATCAAGGGTAACTATATTGCTAATGGCGGTAGTATTTATCTAAATACTACTTTAAATAATGCTAGTAGTAATGGCGGCATTGGTAATAGTGATCAACTGCAAGTTGACGGTAATGTAATAACAAACGGCAGCGCTACTAGACTTTATATTATACATACTGCTAATAGTGTAGGTGGCTTAACAGAAGGGCACGTAATTAAAGTGATTAATGTAACAGGTACCTTACAAGCTAATGCTTTTGTTTTAGGAAGGCCCTTAACCGCAGGGGCTTATGAATATACCCTTAACCAACATGATATGGATTGGTATTTATCAAGCTTCTATAAGCCAACTGGAAGTAGCACTGGTCAAATACTCTATAATCCTGCTAGTGGCGCTTATTTAGCCAATCAAACGGCAGCGGTTGAAATGTTTCAACAAACATTATTTGATCGCCTTATCTCAGCCAGTGATTTAGATCATGATGCCACTAAACGACTGCTATGGTCAAGAACCATTATGACCCATGGCAGTCGGCGAAGTGTACAAGCTAATTTCAGCAATAGAAACCGTAGCTATATGATGCAACTAGGTGGCGATTTAGCAATATGGCAAGTGGCTGAAGGTTACCTTCATGTTGGTTTAATGGCAGGCTATGGAGATGCTAAAAATACCAGCACCGCACGCTTTACCAGAACAACAGCAGATGGCAAAGTAAAAGGCTATAGCTCTGGTATTTATGGCACTTGGTTCCAAAATCAAGACACTAATCTAGGGCTTTACCTAGATACTTGGAGTCAAATGGGCTGGTATAGAAATCAAGTATCTGGCGAGGCTCAAATAAGTACTAAAAAATATAATAGTTCGGTATGGAGTAATTCCATAGAAGCAGGTTATGGGATATTATTAACAACCACTAAAGAGCATCAATGGATTGCTATACCTCAAGTTCAGTTAACCTATAATTGGTATGATACAGATAATCTCAAAGATCATAATAATCTTTACGTGAGTCATAACAAAGCTAGTGGCTTAGAGACACGGAGTGGCTTTAGATTATATGGCCGCGCTTTACAAAGACAATCGCTTGAACCTTTTGTAGAAATGAACTGGTTACATGCTACAGCTAAAAATCAATTAACCTTCAATGGTGATAAACTTAAAGATGGTTTGCCTCAACATCGTTTTGAAGCTAAATTAGGTTTACAAAGCCATCTTAATGATAAATGGTCAATCTCTGCTCAAGTGGGTGGACAATGGGGGCAAAATCATTTCAACCAATATCAAGGACAACTTAACGCCCTTTATAAATGGTAATTCTCAATTAAAAGCTTTGAGGCGTTTGCTGGCCCCTGAAAACTGGCTACCTTAGCGCTATTTTTTAAGGGAGCGATGGCTAAAGATGGTCAAGATTCATAGCTGTTAACTGCTATTTAGTTAGCTAAATAGCAACTGTCAGATAGGCGTAGTGGGCTTTATCAAACGGTAGGGAAACAGTTATTTAAGTGTATATTTACTAAGCGATAATTTCCATGGCTAGTGATACAATGAATAACCCTAAAAAAGGGCTCTATCCTTTGCTATACAGCATTTGAACTATTCAATATGGTTAATGATCCAGCTTGCCAATTCAGCTCATGATTGGCGTTTGTTAATGTAACGAATTATTAAAGATTCAATTGCTCAATATTCTGATAATGGCTTTGCCACAGTAAATGAATAGTTTGCTTGAAACAAGCTAATGCTCCCGTGGTAAGTAACTTTATTTGTCCTGCCCTACTTCTATCTGCTAATAATTGTTGCTTATCCAAGACTGAGTTTAGATGACGAGCAACGGCTTCCCCTGTATCTATCACTACGACATTAGCAGGTAGTAACTGGCTTAATAATGGCCGCAAGAAGGGATAATGGGTACAGCCCAAAATAATAGTGTCACATCCAGCCGCTAGCAAAGGCTGTAAATTGTTAATTAATAACTGACGGGTATTGGTTGTTATTAATTCGCCACGCTCAATACACTCCATAAGCCCCGGACAAGGTTGGGCAAATACTGCTACATTATTCGCAAATTTGTCTAATAAAGCGGCAAACTTGGCACTTCGTAAAGTGCCACTAGTAGCTAGTACACCTACTTTACCATTGATAGTAGCCTTAGTTGCAGGTTTTACCGCCGGCTCCATTGCTATAATAGGTAAGCTAGGGTATTGCTCTCTTAATAGCGTAGCTGCCGCAGCAGTGGCTGTATTACAAGCTATTACCAAAGCTTTAATGCCTTGGCTCAATAAATAATTGGTGACAATCACACTACGCTCTACAATAAAGCTAGCTTCTTTTTCCCCATAGGGAATATATTTGCTATCTGCTAGATAAATAATATCCTCGTTAGGCAACAACTGCTGGATAACTTTTAAAACAGATAAGCCTCCTACTCCTGAATCAAATACACCTATAGCTTGATTATTCATTTTGCGCAGTACCACACACCTTACAGCTAGGATCGGCTGTTATTTTAACCTCTTTAAAACAGCTAGTAGCGGCATCAAATAATAATAATTTCCCTACTAATGTTTGCCCAAACCCTACTATTAATTTGATAGCTTCAAGGGCCTGCATGGCACCTATAATGCCAACTACGGGCCCTAATATTCCTGCTTCACTACAGGTTAACTCTTGCTCACCACCAGTCCCAAATAGGCAATGATAACAAGGGCTTTCCATATGCCTTTTATCAAAAACAGTAATTTGTCCTTGTAATCTAATGGCTGCCCCACTGACTAGCGGTTTTTTTAAAGTAACGCAGGTTTTATTAATTAGCTCTCTTGTCAAAAAATTATCAGAGCAATCTAGAACTACTGCGACAGAACTCACTAACGACTCTATATTATCGTCACTAATAGGTAGCGCCATTGGCTCTATTTCTAATAGTGGATTTAATGCCAACAAGCGCTGCTTAGCCGCGGCTACTTTGGTTTGTTGAATTTGATTGGTTTGGTAAATTACTTGTCTTTGTAAATTAGTAAGATCTAGCTTATCATAATCAGCTAGTATCAAGCGACCTACTCCAGCAGCAGCTAAATATAGCGCTGCAGGTGAACCTAACCCCCCTACGCCAACTATTAAGACACTACTAGCTTTAAGCTTTAATTGGCCTGTTACATCCACATCTTTTAATAAGATTTGTCTACTATAACGAAGTAATTCTTCGTCAGTTAATTGCATAACCATTGTCCTCCAGTCACTCGTTCTTTGCCTGCTAAATCATGGTAGGTAGCTATTTGCTTGAACCCTCTAATTTTTAATAAATGTTGTACTTGTGGGGCTTGCTGATAACCATGCTCTAAAAATAACCAGCCGTTAGTCTGCAAATGGCCAGGCGCTTGTTGAATAATCAGCTTAATATCATCTAAACCTGCTATTCCTGATATTAAGGCTGTAGCAGGCTCAAACCGGACATCACCACTATTTAAATGAGGATCATCAGCAGCTATGTAAGGAGGATTACTTACTATTAAATCAAAACGTTGGTGGCCTAACTCAGTAAACCAGTTGCTCTGCTTAAAAACAACATTTGTTAAGCTAAGACGTTGCCGATTTTGTTCAGCTAACTGAACTGCTGCTGTTATATAATCCACCCCTAGTAGCTGCGCTAATGGCCGTTCAACCGCAAGAGCCAAAGCTATAGCCCCTGTTCCTGTTCCTAAATCTAAAATAGCCAGTTGTTGATCTTTAGCCAAGTGATCTAAACATACCTCTACTAGCGTCTCAGTATCTGGTCGAGGGATCAAGGTATGTTCATTCACCTGTAATTCTAAAGACCAGAATCCTTGTCGCCCTAAAATATAAGCAATTGGCTCGCCTAGTTGTCGCCTTTGTAGGTAATCATTAAATTTATTGAGTGAGTTACTAGCCACCTGCTCATCCGGCCATGTATGTAAGTAACTAACAGGTTTAGCCAACGCTGCTGCTAATAATAATTCTACATCCAAACGAGGTGTAGCTGAATTAGTTAGTAAATTATTTATTAATAAATGCTTAATAGTAGTCATCGATTCTTTGCCCTCTGTAATGCAAAACTGGCAATAAACTTAGTAAGCAATGGCCCTATTAATATGACTGCAAATAATCTCAAGGTTTGCATAGCTACTACTAATCCCACATCAGCATGTACCTCAATAGCGACAATTGATAATGAGTCTAACCCGCCGGGACTAGTAGCTAAGTATGCCGATAAATAATCAACGCCTAACCACCAAGCTACCACAAAGGCCGACATAGCACATAAGATAATAAGTAACATAGAAGTCGCCATCATTATTGGCATAGCATACATAACATAACGCAGTGTTGCTTTATCAAATCTTAGCCCTATATAGCCACCCATGACAGCATAGCCAATCATCAATAAGCCATGGGGTATTATTAAGTTGACCCAGCCTAATAACTGGCAAATACTACCAAGCACCATAGGAATTAACAGATAACCCGCCGGAATAAAACGTCCTAAACCTACGCCTATTATCAATATACTCAAAGTGATAAGCAAATCGACTACGTTTTGTTGAGCGTGGATTATAGAATGATTCACCGTTATTAGTTCTTTAGGTAGAGGCTCTGCTAAACAATGACTTACTAATGCCACCATTAATACTACACAAATAACCCTAATATATTGCATGGTAGCAACTACTCTAGTATCAGCACCATAATCTTCAGCCATAGCCACCATAGCTGAAGCCCCTCCAGGAGAAGTACCCCAAGCAGCTGTAGCACCCGGCAAACCACCAAAACGAACACTTAACATACCTACTATTACACTCAATAACATAGTGACTAAGGTAGCTAATAACATTACTTGCCAATCATTAATAATTTCTAATAAGACATGAACACTAACTGCGTGAGCTATTAAACAACCCACCAATCCTTGACTATATTTAAAACACACTTTGGGGACGCTAATTTTAGCACCACATCCCCCCATTACAATGCCCAATAACATAGGGCCAAGTAGTAATGCTGCTGGAATAGAAGCTTGCTCTAACAATAGCCCAAGTAGCAAAGCCAATACCCAAAAGTATAGCCATTGCTTAGTTACAGACACATTTGCTATACCCAGCATTATTAACTAACCACTTGTTAAAAGAAAAGCTATTAACATAGCTAAAATTAATGAAAAATAACCACAAGTTCACTTTAACTTTAAGATATATCAACAAAAATAACATAATATGCTTTATTATATACAGTCATTTAGCATAGTTACTCTCATGTTTGATAACATGTTGAATAAAATGTAAGATTACAAAATAATCTATAAATAGTGCTAAAATAGTATGATAGGAAGTTTGATAAAAATAGTAAAAATATTTTATAGTTTTGCATAAAATACTGCTATATTTTCAAAAAATTTCTGATTTTAAACGAAACACTACTTATTAATACTATTTATATAGTATTATTAGACTAATATATCAAGAATTAATAACCGTTGGTTTCAAGGGATTACTATTATGGTAAAAGTTCATAAGTTGGTTGCAGCTATCGCCACTACCTTTATGCTTTCTACAACAAGTGCGTATGCTCTTAACATGGGTGAGATTTCATGGAAGTCAGCCTACGGACAACCGCTCAATGCGACGATAGAACTATCAAATATTGCTGGATTAACTGCTAAAGACATACAAGCCTCCCTAGCTTCCAATGCTGAGTTTACTAAAGCAGGCATATTACATTCAAATGAACTAGCTAAACTGACTTTTACAACTATTATGGGGAAAGAAGGCAAAGCTTATATCAAAGTAACATCTAATAGCCCTATCAAAGAACCTTATTTAGATCTATTAGTTAATGTATCTTTCCAAGGAACTAAAATATCCAAGGACTACACCATCCTGCTTGATTTACCTTCCACAAACAATAAAACTAACAGTAAGATAGCTAGCCAGCCTACTAACCAAAATAGAAAACCACCAATCACTACTGAAACTGTAGATAAGACTTCTGATAGTTACAAAATTCAAAAAGGTGATACCTTATGGACTATTGCTGAAAAAGAGCGAGGTACCAATAATACCGCTAAAACCGCAGCAGCTATCTATAAAAAGAATCCTAATGCCTTTATCAATGGTAGTATCAATCATTTGATAGCTGGCTATAATATCGCATTACCATATACACAAGAGATACAAGCTATACCTCTGGCTGAAGCTAACGCTCTTTTTACATCTCCTAAAGAGAATAAGCAAAGCAACTCCAATACTACTAAACAGCCTGTCCAAACTATTGTTGATAAAAAACAAACCAACCAGCTACAAAACAGATTAAAATCCTCGGAACAAGCGCTTAATACTGCTCGTTTAGAAAATGATGAATTAAGTACAAAACTAGAACAATTACAGAATGAAATAGATAAATTAAAAGAAGTTTCTGACATAAAAGACGAGCAAATTAATACTATCAAGTCACAATTAACTAACAATCAAACTTCTTCCGAAACAACCGCTACGCAAACAGACTCTACCTCTCATACTAATCCAGCTACTACAAATGAGTCTAATGCTAACACTGAAACCGCTGCTAGCACTTCAACAGATGCTACAACCGAGTCTAATACTAACGCGGAAACTACTGCTAGCACTTCAGCAGCTACGACAACTGAGGCTAGTGCTAACACTGAAACCGCTCCTAGCACTAC
>CALYQH010000016.1 GCA_945283395.1 uncultured Ventosimonas sp.
GGACCTACTGATTACAAGTCAGTTGCTCTACCAGCTGAGCTATACCGGCTTCATGGGTTTGGCATTATAAAGATTTTTTTATAATTGTAAAGCTTTTTTATTAAAATTATTGCTCCCTGTAGTCTTTTAGCTTTTTCTAATCATTAACTAAATAACATAATTGTAATTATCAAATAAAACTATAAAAACACCTTAATTTTAATTGATTAACCGGCAGCTAAGCCATAAATGAACGCTATTAAATGACTCAAGCAAAGATAATTATAGTTGCTTTAGTTGTTTTATTAATCTCTCATTGTCCTTACTAAACTTTATCAATAATGTAGAGTACTTCTTGCGAAACAGCTAGTTTATTTCAAAGTTTAGCAGTTTCTTGGCAAGTAGCTTCTCTTTTACTATTTATTGTTTTACTAGGCTATTTCCTTTCAAAATCGAACAATTATCTAGTATCTTCTTATGTAGCTAGTAGCCTTAAGACAATTTAGCAGTTATAAGCTAGATTAAAGCTACCTTATAAGTCACTAGGCAAACGCACTATAGCAAATTTGTTGATTAGCGGTATTTTCTGTAATTGACTAAAGATGATAGAAGTTTTGTTAACAAACCAACCGCTTATTTTAGCCGCAAAAGGAGTATAGACTCCCCAAGCTAACGCTAACAAGGCGAGCAAAACGCCTCCTATATAATCATCTGAAGCCCAATGAGCACCTGCTACTAAACGCGGCATCATAAATATAATAGCAATTAGCCAAATAATGAAGTACTGGTTAAATTTACGAGCAAAACAACTTAGAAACATTGCCCATATTAATAAGATGGAAGCATGATCTCCAGGAAAACTCCTACTCGAACTATCTTTGATTTCTAATTTATCTTTTATTGTAGCAACATGATCAGAAAGTCGGTACACATCATCCAATGCTATAGAAGGGCTAGCATGTTGCCAGCCCATAGAACTTATAACTTTAGTAAAAATGATTCTAATCACCACCTCAAGCAACATGATGGCTGCCAGAGCAAAAAAAGCTTGTCTTACTAATGAAGCCTCATATAACCAGTCAGGTTTAATTAAAAAAAGCAATAGAATAATAGCTACTAATAAATCAAAAAATCTAGTGCTAGCAATAGCCCAAAAGCTAGCCCATACAGAACTTTTGGCTAATGAACCATTCAATAATTTGAATAGATAAGTATCAAATTCAATAGCTAGTTGATGAAACACAGGCCATGCCCATAATCCTATGAGTAGCAAAGCTAACAAGTGACAGATAATAAATTTTTTAGTTTGCCAATTAGGTTGTAGTAACGCCGCATGCGCCATATAAAGCTATTCCCCCACTCATTTTTTACTAGAGTAACCATCTCGCCATAGTAATTATTATTGTATGCTACTTTGATAGTTAGTAGTATGATAATGAATTTTTCATTCATCATTCTGTAATGATTTATTAATATTATGTAAATTTAGCTCTTCAAAAAGAGTGGATAATAGCTATCGATAATGGGAACTAACAGACCATATGAGTAAAGATACTAGCCAACGTTTTTTATTTGAAAATCTTGATGTAAGAGGCGAAATAGTTTCTCTTGAGCAGAGTTATCAGGAAATATTGTCACGTCATCACTATCCTACCCCTGTGGCTATGCTACTAGGGGAAGCGCTTGCAGCTAGCGCTTTACTATGCAGCACTTTGAAGTTTGACGGCACATTAGTTTTACAAGCAAGATCAGATGGGCCTATTTCTTTACTGATGGTTGAGTGCAATTCAAATAGACAGATCAGAGGGATAGCTCGCTATGAAGCAAATCACATTAAAGCAACAATGTCTGTCGATGAGCTTATGCCACAAGCTATTTTAGTATTGACTATAGATCCAACAGAAGGACAACGCTATCAAGGTATAGTATCTTTTGAGGGCGGTTCATTGGCTACCAGTTTAACTAACTATTTTGCTAGCTCCGAACAATTAGCAACTTATTTTTGGCTATGTGCTGATGATAAACAAGCTAGAGGTTTTTTGTTGCAAGCATTACCCGCAGAAAAAGAATTAGTCCCTGAACAAAGAGAAATTACTTGGCAACATCTTACTACTTTAGCTCACTCTTTAACTGCCCAAGAAATGTTGAAATTAAACAATCAAAGCATATTACAAAGGTTATATAGCCAAGAAGATATCAGACTATTTGAAGAGCAAGCTATTCATTTTCATTGTAGCTGTTCTAGAAAACATTCAGCTAATGCATTACTCAGCTTAGGTGAGGAGGATGCAAAGGAGTTGTTAAAAGAACAACAAGGCCAAATCACTATTGATTGCCAATTTTGTAATAATAGATATGTCTTTGATGCAGCCGATGTTACCCAGCTTTTTAAAGATGGTTCTAGTGCTCCCCCATCAGCTACAAAACATTAATTGCGGTACATAAATTAGCCATTATCTTAAAACAGCTTTAAGTCGACCTACCCACAACTCCATGCTACTCTTTAGCAGTTTTACAATATGTTAGTAATTATTTAGTTACGCAAGGTTATAGCTAGCAGTTGCATAATCTTACTGACCGAACTTATACATCAGAACGTAATAAAGAAAAGACTTGGCTTTATTAGCCAATATTTTATATTAATCTTTATTTATAGCTAGCTATGTTAACTATAATGTAAGACGCTTATTTAGCCATGACATTAGCAAAAGGATTTCAATTACACGTTATAGCTCAAATAACTTTAGCTTTTATTGGATCTTTAACAGCTTATTAAGATCAACTTATTTTAGATTGAATCTTAGCAATAAAGTAATTAAAAGTGCCAAAATTACTAATAGATAACTTAGTGACCATTAGGCTTGTTGCTTTTGATACCTAAGAATATTAGATAGTTTTTTATTAGGTTTAGCTGCTTTTTTATAAATTAGTGCTGTTTTTCCGACATTTTGTATCGTTTCACAAGCTATAGATTGTGAAAGTTGATTGAGAAGTTCTTTACGTTCGTCAACGCTTGAAATAGCCAATTTAATTTTAATCAATTCGTGGTCAAGTAAAGCACGTTCTAATTCAGAAATAACCCCCTCGCTAAGGCCATTTTTAGCTATAATAACCACCGGTTTAAGATGATGGCCAATCGATTGAAAGTGTTTTTTCAGCTCTTGACTGATTGGCATGATAATGTTCTCCAACTAAAAGTAATATAGTTTACCTGACTTTTTAATAATGAGGTATAGGGTGGCAAGATCAAAAAGCAGTCAACGATGGTTAAAAGAGCATTTTGACGATCCATATGTAAAACAAGCCCAAAAAGATGGTTATCGCTCAAGAGCTAGCTATAAATTACTTGATATTCAAGAAAAAGACCGCATATTACATAAAGGTATGACAGTCGTAGATTTGGGTGCTGCGCCCGGCGGTTGGTCGCAGGTTGTTAGTAGAGTTATAGGTGAAAAAGGTCGATTAATAGCCTCTGACATTCTTCCTATGGATAGTATTGCTGACGTAACGTTTATTCAAGGCGACTTTACTGAAGATAAGGTATTTGAGCAATTACTGGCTGCGCTTGATACTAATCCTGTAGATTTAGTAATCTCAGACATGGCACCTAATATGAGCGGAATGAGATCAGTTGACCAACCTAAAGCTATGTTATTATGTGAATTAGCCTTAGATTTTGCTAAAAAAGTATTAAAGCCTGGGGGATTTTTTTTGATCAAAATATTTCAGGGGGAAGGGTTTGATAGCTATTTACAATCGGTTCGTAGTACCTTTACTAAGGTACAAATACGTAAACCCGAATCTTCAAGAGATAGATCAAGAGAACAATATTTACTGGCAAAAGGCTTTAAGAGTACTGAATTTTAATGTAATTACGTGTAAAATTGGTAAACATTTACTTAAACAAATAAAGTGCTTGCTAGTCATTAATTATTGTAGACTAAATTAGTAGGAATTTAGCTAAAATTAGCTTTCATATTAGTCAACAGCAATAGGTAGTTGTGAACAGAAGGTGAATAATTGAATAATACAACCAAAAATATCATATTGTGGATCGTTGTTGTTATTGTTTTTGTTTCAATAATGAATAACTTTTCGCTATCAAGTGACACTCAAAGTTTAAATTACTCTGATTTTATTCAACAAGTAAAAGATAATAAAGTTGATAGTATTACTGTTGAAGGTTTAAACATTACAGGTAAACGCAAGGATGGAAGCTATTTTAAAACTATTCGCCCGTTAATTGAAGATAGAGGGTTAATGGGTGATCTTCTTAACTCAAACGTCACTATTAAAGCCGAACTTCCTCAACAACAAAGTATCTGGACACAATTATTAGTAGCTGGTTTTCCTATTCTTCTCATTATTGGTGTATTTATGTTTCTTATGCGTCAAATGCAGGGAGGAGCAGGAGGTAAAGGCGGTCCTATGAGTTTTGGCCGAAGTAAGGCTCGGATGTTATCACCAGATCAAGTTAAAACTACTTTTGCTGATGTGGCAGGTTGTGATGAAGCAAAAGAAGAAGTCGCTGAAATGGTGGAATTTTTAAGAGACCCTGGAAAATTTCAACGCTTAGGTGGTCGTATTCCTCGTGGCGTACTAATGGTTGGCCCGCCAGGAACTGGTAAAACTTTATTAGCTAAAGCTATAGCTGGCGAAGCTAAAGTGCCCTTTTTCACTATTTCTGGTTCTGACTTTGTTGAAATGTTTGTCGGTGTGGGTGCTAGTCGCGTTCGTGATATGTTCGAACAAGCCAAAAAACATGCTCCTTGTATTATCTTTATTGATGAAATTGATGCAGTAGGTCGTCATCGTGGTTCAGGGATGGGAGGCGGTAATGATGAAAGAGAACAGACATTAAACCAGTTATTGGTTGAAATGGATGGTTTCCAAATGAATGATGGCATTATTGTCATCGCTGCTACTAACCGTCCTGATGTACTAGATAAGGCGCTATTACGTCCTGGCCGTTTTGACCGTCAGGTAGTAGTTGGTTTACCTGATATTCGTGGCCGTGAACAAATTCTTAAAGTTCATATGCGTAAAACTCCTATTGAACAAGATGTCAGGCCTTCTATTATTGCAAGAGGGACACCTGGCTTTTCTGGAGCTGATTTAGCCAATTTGGTTAATGAGGCAGCTCTTTTTGCAGCGCGGGCTAATAAACGTACTATTAGTATGAAAGAGTTTGAATTAGCTAAAGATAAAATTTTAATGGGTTCTGAGCGTAAATCTATGGTTATGCCTGAATCTGAGCGCCGCAATACCGCTTATCATGAAGCGGGTCACACCATTGTAGGGCTTTTAGTGCCTGAACATGATCCTGTTTATAAAGTTTCTATTATTCCGCGTGGTCGTGCCCTTGGCGTTACCATGTATTTACCTGAAGAAGATAGTTATAGTAACTCTAAACGTTCTTTAGAAAGTTCATTGTCTTCTTTGTTTGGTGGTCGTATTGCCGAAGAAATAACTTTAGGTGCAGAGGGTGTAACGACTGGAGCTGCAAACGATATTATGAAAGCGACGCAAATTGCTCGTAATATGGTTACTAAATGGGGGTTATCCGAAAAATTAGGTCCTCTTATGTATGGTGAAGATGAACAGGAAGTTTTTACAGGTTATAAAGATAGTGCAGCTAACTCTATGTCAGAAGAAACAGCAAAAGCAGTGGATGAAGAAGTTCGAAGGATTATTGACACTAATTATGCACGTGCAAAACAAATTCTCTTAGATAACAGAGATAAATTAGATGCAATGGCTGAAGCGTTACTAAAGTATGAAACACTAGATAGTGAACAAATTGATGATATTATGGCTGGTAGACCTGTTCGTCCCCCCAAAGATTGGGATGTAGATGATGTTCCTCCTTCAACTCCTAATACTTCAACATTAGAACCACACAATATAAAAGATCAGACTAATGATGCGAGTATTACTAATGCCTCGGGAGATAATACTGCTAACGAGCATTGATCAATGTCTTTGAGTCATACTATAACCTCCCCTACTCGACTATCTTGTGGTAGTCGAGTACTTGATTTGTCCTCCCCTCAAGTAATGGGCATTCTAAATGTTACCCCAGATTCTTTTTCCGATGGTGGCAATTACACTAGTGTATCAGCTGCGCTAATTCATGCTGAACAAATGATCAAAGCAGGCGCTACGTTAATAGACATTGGTGGCGAATCAACCCGTCCCAATGCAGCTGTTGTTTCTGTTCAAGAAGAGCTAGATAGAGTTGCACCCGTTGTAGAAGCTATTGCCAAACGCTTTGATATCATCATTTCAGTTGACACTTCTACCCCCGAAGTAATGTTAGAAACCGCCCAGTTAGGAGCAGGGTTAATTAATGATGTAAGATCTCTGCAACGAAAAGGGGCCTTAACTGCCGCTAAAAATACAGGATTACCTGTCTGTCTGATGCACATGCGAGGTGAACCTCGTACCATGCAACAGTATACTCACTATGATGACCTACTCACTGAAGTCAAAAATTTTTTAACTGAACGCAGTAACATTTGCCAACAAGCGGGTATTAATAAAGAATTAATACTAATTGACCCAGGGTTTGGTTTTGCAAAGAATCTTCATCAAAATTTATTATTATTTCGTTATATGGATGAATTATTGTCATTAGGTTACCCTCTTTTAGTTGGGGTTTCTCGAAAATCTATGATAGGAGGTATATTAAATAAAGACGTTGCAGATCGTCTTTATGGTAGTTTGGCACTAGCCGCTTTAGCCTTAACTAAAGGTGCTAGTATTTTAAGAGTTCACGATGTTGCCGCAACAGTGGACATTGTAAAAATGATAAAAGCAATAGAGAGTGCAGAGTGACAAGAAAACATTTTGGAACGGATGGTATACGTGGCCGAGTTGGACAATATCCTATAACCCCTGATTTTATGCTTAGATTAGGATGGGCAACGGGTGTAGCCTTTAGAAAGCAGGGAGTTTGTCGTGTATTAGTAGGGAAAGATACGCGTATTTCTGGTTATATGTTTGAATCTGCTTTAGAAGCAGGACTTGCTTCAGCTGGTGTTAACGTTCAATTATTAGGGCCTATGCCTACGCCTGCGGTAGCTTATTTGACTCGAACTTTTCATGCAGATGCAGGGATAGTAATAAGTGCATCCCATAATAGCCATCATGACAATGGTATTAAATTCTTCTCAGGAAAAGGTACTAAACTTCCTGATGAAACTGAATCAATGATAGAAGAGTTATTAAATAAACCTTTAGAGGTAGTTGACTCAGGCGCTTTAGGTAAAGCCTCACGAATAAATGATGCGGCTGGCCGTTATATAGAGTTTTGTAAAAGTACGGTACCTAATAACACAACCTTTGAAGGGATGAAAATTGTTTTAGATTGTGCTAATGGTGCCACTTATAAAGTAGCTCCAAATGTATTTAAAGAACTAGGTGCCAATGTTGTAACTTTATCAGTTCATCCTAACGGACTAAACATTAATGAACATTGTGGTTCCACTCACCCACAAGCATTAATTGAATCTGTTAAACATAATAATGCAGATTTAGGAATAGCTTTTGATGGGGATGGTGATAGGGTAATAATGGTTGATCACGCGGGTGAATTAGTTGAAGGAGACGAATTACTTTATTTAATAGCACGTGATTTAAAAGCACAAGATAAACTTGCTGGTGGTGTGGTGGGCACTTTGATGAGTAATCTTGGACTTGAATTAGCTTTGCAGCAATTAGATATCCCTTTTGTAAGAGCTAAAGTAGGCGATAGATACGTAATGGCAGAATTGCTAGAACGTAATTGGCAATTGGGCGGTGAAAATTCCGGGCATATCGTTTGCACCCAATTTACCACCACAGGGGATGGCATAATTGCAGCTTTACAAGTTTTACTAGCTTTGCAACGAAGCGGTCAAACTTTAGCTGAGGCTCGGCAAGCACTGCGTAAGTGCCCACAAACATTAATAAATGTTCGTTTAACTGCTATGGTAGAAGATGAAGCCCTGCAATCAGAAGATATTAAACAACTTTCAGCTGATATAGTAAAAACAATGAAAGGCAAAGGTCGAGTATTGTTAAGAAAGTCTGGCACAGAACCGGTCATTAGAGTCATGGTTGAGGGTGAAGAAGCTAACTTAGTAGAATCTTTAGCTAACCAACTAGCTACGCTAATAAAACATAAGTTCACTTAATTTTTATACAACCCAAGAGGAGGTGTATTATGCAAGTATTTGAAGTCAAGGGGATGAGTTGCGGTCACTGTGTAAGGGCTATTAGTAAGGCTATACAGCAGCTAGATGATAATGCACAAGTAGATATAGATTCAGGAGCAGGTAAAATGACTGTAGTAAGCGAGTTACCTGCTAGTGAAATAATTAAGGTTGTGTTTGGCGAAGGTTATGATGCCTACGAAGTCAAATAACTATAATCAACAGCCATTTAACCTACTTTCTAGCTTAAACAAGAGTAAGTCAATCAATGCTTGCTCTGCAAGATATTATTCTAAAATGCAAGAAAATAGTTTGTAAAGATTTCTATTATAAAAAAGGCAATCATTAAGATTGCCTTGTGTAACTCAATATTTATATTCTCTATACTTATTGGTTAATATTTGCATCTTGATTAACCTTAACATCTTTAGCATCCAGTTGTTGCTTAGCTATTGTCTTTTGTAAAGAGGCTAACTGATTATCTTTAAAAACGATGAGCTTTTTCATATCAGCTAAACGAGACTCAAGATCAATCATACGATCACGTAATTCGTTATTTTTACGCTTTGTTGCATCCAAATCTTCTTCTGCCTGTGCTACTTTATTAGTTAAATCAGCAATAATAGTTTTTTGAGAAGAAGTAGCTGCATTACCGGTATTATCTTTAGTATCAGATACGCCCGTTAACTTTAATTGATCTTGCGATGTATTACCACTTGTAGCTAATTGACTGCTCTTACCAGCCGTTACCTGTCTTTGTTTAGCAACTACTGGCGCCGAACCATTTACATTAGCTAGCACCTGTGATAAGGCTTCTGCACGCGTTTGCTGAGACATCTTATTAGTATCAGGAATACGCAATACTGCACCTTCTTTTAACAAACTCATTTTACCATTGATAAAAGCATCAGGATTGGCCTCAAAAATAGCTAGCATAGCTTGATGAATAGAAGCTTTCCCTTTCGACCTTTCAGCAACACGCCATAAACTAGACCCTTTTCTGGCTCTAATTGTTCCAGACTCAGTTGAAGCAGTTGTTAATTTAGGTTTAGTTTTTTTTTGAGATGCTTCTACTTTATCTTTATTAACATCATTCTTAACCATAGTCACAGCTTGTTGTTTAACAGGTAAAGGGGCTGGTTTAGCTACTTGTGAAGATTTACTTATAACTGCAGCAGGTTCATAGGCTGGTGGATCTATCAAAAGTGTATATTCTCTTAAAGTTTCACCAGATGCCCAAGATACATTAATCAGAAAGTCTAAATAAGGCTCTTTAATAGGATCTTTTGAAGTTATTTTAATAACACCTTTACCATTACTAATAATAGGTGTAAAAACTAAATTAGTTAGTGCATGTGGGCGTTCTAACCCAGCTTTTGCAAAATCTTCGGGTGATGCTAATTTAACCACTAATTCTCTATTACTAATACCCCTAA
The DNA here is from genome assembly GCA_945283395.1 of uncultured Ventosimonas sp. Lineage (GTDB taxonomy): Bacteria > Pseudomonadota > Gammaproteobacteria > Pseudomonadales > Pseudomonadaceae > Entomomonas. The sequence goes on from CALYQH010000016.1 coordinate 9,611, forward strand.
GATCATAAAGCGCAATTTCTGCCTGTAAAGGTTGATTGAGTGAAGATTTCCAAGTTACTTCGCCCAATCCCAAAGCAAAAACATTACTCATTGTTGATAATGATACTGCCAACCCCATTGCTGCTATTTTTTTATGAAATCGCACCATGATTAATCCCTAATATCTTCACACTTTGAATAGAAAACTGCTATTCATTTTGAATCTTACCAAATACTTATAACAACAGATGATTTATTATCTACTAACTCATCAAATAATCACAATAAAAAATTACAATTTATAGAGTAAATCTACTAATAACAGACTATCTATTGACATAAGTGTTTAAATCCAACAAATAACAAAAACTAAAGCTATTTATTTACGTTATACAAAATGTAATTTAATTTTAATGAGCTAGTTTATATTATTCACCAGCCCATATTCAACCTAAAGCAACAAAAATTTCCAAAATAAATAAAAAACTTATTTCTTACTTATCAACTATTTTTTGCTTGTATTACTAGTGGATTCCACCCATTTTTTACCATCATAGAAGGCTTTCCAACCGGTTGGCTTACCATTAATTTCTGTTTGCACATACTGCTCCTTGGCTTTACGACTAAAGCGGATGACCGCCCAATTGCCTTCTGGATCTTTGATTGGAGCATCACATAGATAATGGTATTTAGGATCAATCTCAGCTTTATGGGGAATTAATTCTTTAACAAGTGGCGCTCTAGTTTCGCGTTTTTTAGGAAATTGACTGGCAGCAAGAAATATTCCTGCGGCACCATCTCGTAATACATAAGTATCATCTACTTTTTCACATTTGAGTTCTGGCATAGCTACTGCATCCATTTTAGGAGGTGCAGGTTGTCCATTTTTGAGAAGTTTTCTAGTATTCTTACAAGTGGCATTAGTACAAGCAAAAAATTTACCAAAGCGACCTGTTTTAAGCTGCATTTCATTACCACAACGATCACATTCTAACACAGGCCCATCATATCCTTTTAACCGGAAAGTTCCTTCTTCTAATTGATAGCCGTCACAATCAGGATTATTGCCACAAATATGTAGTTTATAATGCTCATCCATTAGATAAGCATCCATCGCTGTACCACATTTAGGACATCTATGCTTATTATATAATACTCTAGCTTCTGACTCTCCCTCATCGTCTTGGGCAATTTCATCACCTGGAATAAGATTAATAGTGGCTTTACAACGCTCTTTGGGGGGTAAGTTGTAACCTGAACATCCCAAGAACACTCCTGTAGAGGCAGTTCTTATCATCATATCCCTTCCACATTCAGGACATTTGATAAGCGGCGTTAACGTTGGCGTATTGGCTCTCATCCCTCCTTCTGCTTGTTCTGCTAACTCTAGTTCAGATTTAAAAGTTTTATAAAATTTATCTAGCAATTGCTTCCAAGGTAGTTGACCTTCAGCAATTTCATCCAGATATTGTTCCATATGAGCAGTAAAATTATAGTCCATTAAGTCGGCAAAACTTTCTGTTAAGCGTTCGGTAACAATATCTCCCATTTTTTCTGCATAAAAACGTCTATTATGCAAAGTAACATAACCGCGTTCTTGAATGGTTGAAATAATAGAGGCATATGTTGAGGGGCGTCCTATACCTCTTTTTTCAAGCTCTTTAACAAGGCTAGCCTCAGAGTACCTTGGTGCTGGTTTAGTAAAGTGTTGAGAAGGTAAAAGTTTGATTAAGGTTAACAAATCTTTCGCTTTAACTTCAGGTAATACTTGATCTTCTGCAGTTTTACCTATAGGTAACAAGACCTTAGTAAATCCATCAAATTTTAATATACGCCCTTTAGCTCTTAATTCAAAATCCCCAGCTTGAACCATGATAGTAGTTGATAAATATTGTGCAGGAGGCATTTGACAAGCAACAAACTGACGCCAAATAAGTTCATATAAACGTTCAGCATCACGTTCCATAGCGGTTAATTGAGTTGACTGTATAAAAACATTAGAAGGTCTAATAGCTTCGTGAGCTTCCTGTGCATTATCTTTACTAGAATACACAATAGCGTTAGGTGGTAAATATTTTTTCCCAAATTGGCTATCAATATAATCACGTACCATGTTAATAGCATCTACTGATAAATTAGTAGAATCAGTACGCATATAGGTAATATAACCAGCTTCATATAGGCGTTGTGCT
>CALYQH010000017.1 GCA_945283395.1 uncultured Ventosimonas sp.
AATAAGTGCGATAAAAGTAGAGATAAGCACTAATAATTTCATGATAAAAGCTAGTTTATTATAATAATTTTGTTCATTAATTGTTTTAGCTTGAATAAGTGAAGGATTAATAGAAGACATAATAACCATTGGAATAAAATACCAGATTTCACTAATTTTAGTGGCCGCGGTGTAAATACCAATAGCTTTATAATCAAGCATACGACCTAACATGATTTTATCTATTTGCATATAAATAATAATAGTTAAGCCTGATAATATTAGCGGCCAGCATTGTTTTAGATCATGTTTAATACGGTCTAGACTAATCTGCCAACTTAAAATAGTTTGGTTATTATAAGTATAGGCTAACAGTATTAAGAGGCTAATAATAATACTATCTATTAAAAATACTGCAGCAATTGCCAATAAAGAGGCATGGGTTAGGATGAGTATAATTTTTAATAGACTACAAATAATAAAAGAACTATTTTCCACCCAGACCATGTATTTAGATAACGTATTAGCTTCAAAATAGAATCGGATAACATCTAAGGGTTTAAATAGCAAAGTAATTCCTAGCACGATACATATAAGTTGGCTATTGGTGCTATCAAATAACCAACAGCTCAATATGACTAATATTGAGAAAGCTAACGAAGCAGTAATAATTTGTATTAAACAGGCGCTTCCTAATATTTGATTGGCTTGCGAGGTTTCTTTAACTAAGTCTCTGACTACAATATTATTTAAGCCAAAGCCAGCGATAACCATTAAAAAACTCATAATAGCCAGTATATAGTTGAGCAATCCAAGCTGACTAGGCCCTAAATAGCGAGCCATCCAAGCCCCTAGAAAAACCCCTATTCCCATTCGAAATATTTTGTCAAAGAAAAGCCAACCTATATTATTAATTATTTTTGCTAGATATGGCTTTTGCTGAAATTTTTCTCTTATAAAATATGGTAGTAATTTCATTATTAGTTAAGTGGATTGTGCTTGGCGACCTATGGAATAATAGGTGATTTTAAGCTCTTGCATTTGTTCTAATGAAAATAGATTACGTCCATCAAAAATGACAGGATTTCTCAAGTTAGAGCAAATAAGATTAAAGTCAGGAGCTTTAAACTCTTGCCATTCGGTGATAATGATTAATGCATCACATCCCTTAAGGGTATCTTCTTTTTGTTGACAAAGTTGTAAATCATCTCTTTTGCCATAAATACGTTTTGTTTCATCCATAGCTTTTGGGTCATAAGCTTTGACTTTTGCGCCTGCTTGCCATAAAGCTTCCATTAACACCCGGCTGGGAGCTTCTCTCATGTCATCGGTATTAGGTTTGAAGCTCAGTCCCCATAGTGCAAAGGTCTTTCCTTCCAGATTACCAGAAAAATGCTTATTTATTTTAGTAAATAATACATGTTTTTGTAGATCATTACGTTCTTCTACAGCGTTAAGTACTTTAGCCTCGAATCCTATTTCTTTTGCTGTACGAATGAGTGCTTTGACATCTTTAGGAAAACATGAACCGCCATAACCAGCTCCAGCATAAATAAAATGATAACCAATACGAGGATCTGAACCTATACCTTGGCGGACCATTTGGATATCCGCGCCTAGTTGTTCTGCTAAATTAGCCATTTCATTCATAAAGCTGATTTTGGTTGCGAGTAGACAATTAGCAGCATATTTACATAGTTCAGCACTATGGATATCCATAACAATAATTTTTTCATGATTTCTGTTGAAAGGGGCATACAGCTCTCTTAATGTCTGCTCGGTAGCTGCATCATTTGTACCTATGATGATCCTATCGGGCTTCATACAATCATTGACAGCAGAGCCCTCTTTGAGAAATTCAGGGTTAGAGGCAATATTAACTTTAATATTTAATTTATTGCGAGTTGTTAATACTTGTTTAACTTGGGTAGCTACTTTATCGGCGGTGCCCACCGGAACGGTTGATTTATCAATAATAATACAATCTTGATTAATGTGACTGGCAATAGTTTCAGCTACAGATAGTACATATTGTAAATCTGCTGAGCCATCTTCATCAGGAGGTGTTCCCACCGCTATAAAAAAAATATTGATTTGCTCAATAGCTTATACTGCATTAGTTGTAAAATGTAAGAGCCCCTTTGCATAATTATCTTTTACTAAAGGTTCAAGGCCTGGCTCAAAAATCGGCAGTATACCTTGTTTGAGATTCTCAATTTTTTGGCTATCAATATCAACACATGTCACATGGTGACCTACGTTTGCCAAAATAGTGCCCTGTACTAAACCAACATAACCTGTTCCAAAAACTGTAATTTTCATAATTAATGACTTTTATTTGTTAAGTGGATAAATAGTATAACTAACTTACAATATACCAGTATAAGAAGAAAAAATATATTGTTGTCAAGCTATTAATTATAAAAAGATAGAGTAAATTTGTGTTAGATTAATAAAAGAGAAAGTTACAAGATGATATGAAAATGTTTAAGATACATTCTTTATTGATTATTTTAGTAATTTCCCCCTATCTTCCTGCTAAGATTTATCAATGCATGGATGCAACAGGGCAACGTATTTTTTCCGACAAACCTTGTCAATATATTGAATCTATGGGAGATGGCGAAGTAAGTAGTTACGATGCCAGCAAAGTTCCTAATGTAGAGCTTAATAATGTACCTCAAGTTGTTAGCGATCAAAAAGCTGAGCAAATACGCTATCGCATGACCCCTGCTCAAGCAAGGGCTAAATATTGCGCTAAATATAGTCAGCCGCAGAGAGATAACTTAATTGCTTTAAAACAAGTAGTGTTAGGAATGTATTTGGCTGATGTCATTAAAGTATGGGGAGCTCCTTTGTCATCTGATGGCAATAAAGTTTTATTTCAAGATGGTGATGATGAAGTCACTATTTCTCTTATAGAAGGTTGTGTTATCAATATTCAGCGAAATCTACAGCAAGAAGAGGACATTGATTCGTCAGTACCTATAGAGTCAAGTTTTTAAAATAATGCGTATAGCTCTGGTGGCATTAATTAGTGGTTTATTAACTGTTAGGTTTTTGGGTCATTTGCCTTCTGGTGATGTATGCTTATGGTTAGCTAGTATAGGTTTTATATTAATTTTTAGTCGTATTTTTCCTATTGGTTTTTTATTGCTAGGTATTGCTTGGGGGGGCTTTTGTGCAATATGCGTGATGAATGATCGTTTAGATAAAAAGTTAGACGGACAAAAAATTTGGTTAGTAGGAGAAATTAGTGGACTTCCAGAACAAGATCAACAACTAACTAGATTTTATGTAAAGAATAGCCAGACAGTACATAGCAAACTTCCTAAGCTAGTTAGGTTATCATGGTATCAAGCGCAACCTATTATGATTATGCCTGGAGAAAAATGGCGTTTTTTGGTGACTTTAAAATATCCTAAAGGAACAGTCAAACCTGCCACTTTTGATTATGAAGCTTGGTTAACTAGTAAACATGTAGGCGCTACAGGTACTGTTAAGCAGGCTGAAAGGTTAGAAAGAGCAGGGCTAATGGCTGGTTGGCGTCATCAATTAAGAGCTACCATTCTTGCCCAAAATACCTATGGGCAGGGTGGTGGTCTAGTTGCACTAGTAATTGGGGATGGTTCAGGTATAAGCCAAACCCAGTGGGATATTTTGCAAGCAACAGGTACCATCCATTTGATGGTAGTTTCAGGTCAACATATCACACTATTAGCTGCTTTAATTTACGGCAGTATTGCTTGGTTAGCGCGTATAGGCTGGTGGCCTAAGCGTCTTAACTGGCTGCCTGTAGCTTGTGCTATGGCAATGGGAGGAGTTGTTAGCTACGGATACTTAGCAGGTTTTGATATTCCTGTGCAAAGATCTTGTATTATGTTGGCAATTGTACTTTTGTGGCGGTTAAAATTTCGTCAATTGGGAATAATTACCCCTTTCTTGTCGGCACTAGCTATTGTCTTGATATATGATCCTTTAGCTAGTTTACAAGCAGGCTTTTGGTTATCTTTCGTTTCAGTAGCTATTTTATTAATAGTTTTCGCGGGAAGATTGCAGCCAAGTAAATGGTGGATTAATACGATTAAATTAGAGTGGGTTATTTCAATAGGGTTAACTCCAGTGTTAATGGCTTTATTATTACCAGTGAGTCTAACAGGGCCAATAGCTAATTTAGTGGCGGTACCCATCGTAACTTTTATCATTGTGCCGTTAGCTTTATTAGGCACTTTATTTAGTGCCGTCCCTTATCTAGGAAGTGTATTATTATGGTTGGCTGGCGCTAGTTTACATTATTTAATTAGCTTTTTAGCTGCAATGGCGCTGTTGGTTCATGCTTGGATTATACCTATGCCGGCCTGGTGGGCTTTTATATTAGCTTTATTAGGTGTCGTGTTATTATTACTACCAAGCGGTTTACCCATTAGGTTATTCGGTTTAGTATTTTGTTTACCTTTATTGATACCTAATCAAACGATTATCACTAAAGATTTGGCAAAGGTAACTGTATTTGATGTGGGGCAAGGATTAGCTGTTTTAGTAAGAACTACATAACATACTTTATTATATGATCTAGGTCCGAGTTTTGGTGACTTTAATTTAGGTGCAAGAATTTTATTACCTTCTTTACAAAGACAGGGTATTAGTATAGTGGATAAGATTATCGTATCTCATGCCGATAGAGATCATATAGGAGCTTCAGTGCCTATCAATGAGCGTTTAATTATTAAAGAAATATTATCAGGAGAAGTTGACAGATTACCTAAAGAGTTAAGCATTAAGCCTTGTTTAAGCGGCCTTCAATGGACTTGGGATGATGTTAATTTTACGCTTTGGCAATGGTCAGGAGCAACAAAGAGTAATGATGCTTCTCGTGTATTGATGGTAGAAGCTAAGGGCGAGCGATTATTATTAACAGGAGATATTTCTAAGCCAGCTGAATAGGCATGGTTACTTAATAACCATTTTACTATTGACTGGTTGTTAGTTCCTCATCATGGTAGTAAACACAGTTCATCAATTAACTTTTTAGCTATGACTAAGCCGCATAATGCAATTATCTCAAGAGGTTGGTTAAATGCTTTTCATCATCCTAATGAACAAGTTGTAAATCGCTATAAAGCCCTTAATACTCAATTACATGACACCGCTATCACAGGCGCTTTACACATAACCCTTGGGGCGTATTTACCTGTAGAGAGGCAAAGGGATATAAAATATTTTTGGCGAAAATGACAAGATGAGGTTATCATTATTCATTAACTTTTAGATAAGATAACCTAGTTTACAAAAGGGAGCGAAAAACTGTGTGGGAGTTAGTTAAAGCTGGCGGGATCATGATGTTCCCTATTATTCTTTGTTCTATTGTGGCAATGGGTATCATTATTGAACGATTAATAGTATTAAGAACAACTAAGGTAGCACCTAGTGATTTAATGGCCAAAGTCTGGAATTGGTTTAAGTCAGGGCAAATAGATCAATTAAGATTAGCAGAGTTAAGAAAAGATTCACCTTTAGGACAAATTTTAGCCGCGGGGCTTTCTTCTGCCACTAAAGGCCGTGAACAAATGAAAGAAGCTATTGAGGAAGCAGGTGGCTTTGTAATTCATAGCTTAGAACGTTATTTAAACACCTTAGGTACTATTGCGGCTATCTCTCCTTTATTAGGATTATTAGGCACTGTATTTGGTCTCATTGAAATCTTCAGCGCTTTTCTTGCTGGTGGTACGCCAGACGCTGGTAAACTAGCAGGTGGTATTGCTATGGCTTTGGTGACTACCGCGTCAGGTTTGATTGTTGCTATCCCAGCGGTATTTTTTCACCGTTTTTTATTACGTAAAGTAGATGACTTAGTAGTTGCCATGGAACAAAATGTGACTAGGCTCGTAGATGCTATAGATGATAGTTATCATAATAGAGAACCCCATTTTAAACCTGAGGCTAAATCTTCTAGAAAAGTAAAAAGTAAAATAGCATCACATCTAACATCAAATCGAGGCGAATCGGCGTGAGATTTAAAAGAGGACGAGGTAATGGATCTGCCCGTGATGAGATATACATCAATCTAGCATCCTTAATAGATATTATTTTTGTATTATTACTATTTTTTGTAGTGACCACAACCTTTACTAGAGAAAATCAGCTAAAAATTCAATTACCAGAGGCGGGCGTTCATAATCCTGTAACCTCAGCTAATATTGATCGCTTAGAAATAACTATTAGTAGTGATGGCAAATATGCTGTTAATGGCAGAGTATTACCTCAAGCAACAGAAGATAACTTAACGGAAGCTCTTCAAGCTGAATCAAAAGGTAATAAGGATGTTCCAGTATTAGTGACGGCTGATGCTAATGCCAGATATCAAGCAATAATTACAGCTATGTCGGCCGCTGGACAAATGGGATTTTCTAAATTACGGTTAGCGACAGTAGAATCTGAGCATTAATGGCAATTATGAACTTTCGTGAGTCTCTAATAGCCTCTTGGTATGGCGAAAGAAAACCATTTAGATGGTTAGCCCCTTTGACTAGTCTATATAGTAAACAGGCTATCCAAAAACGTGCAGCTTATCTTTCCGGAAAAAAAATAAGTTACAAAGCTCCTGTGCCTATTGTAGTGGTAGGTAATATTACAGTAGGAGGAACGGGCAAAACTCCCATGATTTTATGGATGATAAGTTTTTTACAAAAACATGGTATTAAGGTAGCGGTCGTTAGTAGAGGCTATGGTGCAAAACCTACAAAATTTCCTTGGCGTGTATTACCTGAGCAAAGCGCATCCCTTGTAGGTGATGAACCTTTATTGATAGTCAAGCGAAGCCAAGTCCCGTTAGTTATAGCTCCAAATCGTAGTAAAGCTGTCCAACTATTATGCGCTGAAGATAAACCCGATATCATTTTGTCCGATGACGGATTACAACATTATTCGTTGGCTAGAGATTTGGAGCTTGTTATGATAGATAATAATCGTCAATTAGGTAATGGGTATTGTCTGCCGATGGGACCTTTAAGAGAACCAATTGAACGTCTAAAAACAGTGGATGCTATCATTTATAATGGAGCTAAGCATGATCCAATAGAGGGTTTTGCCATGCAACTTGAACCTATTGAACTCATTAATTTAGCCAGTGGTGAAAGACAGCCTCTAACTTATTTAGCTAAAGGTCAAACTATTAATGCAGTGGCTGGCATAGGAAATCCTCAGCGATTTTTTAATACCTTACAACATTTAGGCTGGCAAGTATTACCCCTACCTTTTGCTGATCATACTCAATATAGTAAGGCAACACTTAATTTTGCCAATCACTACCCTGTGTTAATGACGGAAAAAGATGCTGTTAAATGCCAAGCGTTTGCTAAGTCTAATTGGTGGTATTTAAAGGTTGAAAGTATACCTTCAGCGGCTTTTGTGAAATGGTTTGAGCAAAAAATAACCGAGCTATTACCCCAAAAATGTTTATAATAAAAAGAATAAATTCAACTTACTCATTTCTAAGGTGCTTATTATGGATCAGAATTTACTTGATATTTTAGCTTGCCCTATTTGTAAAGGCCCTTTAGAGCTCAGTGCAGATAAAACTGAGTTAATCAGTAAAGGGGCAGGCGTTGCCTATCCCATTCGCGATGGTATTCCTGTCATGTTAATAGACGAGGCGCGTACCCTAACGACTGATGAGAGATTAGCTAAATGACAACACCTTTTATAGTGGTGATTCCTGCCCGCTATGATTCAACTCGTCTACCAGGCAAACCACTTCTTCAAATAGCAGCCAAACCTATGGTGCAACATGTTTGGGAACAGGCCAAAAAAAGTGATGCGCAGCAGGTTTATATAGCCACTGATGATATCCGTATTAAGGAAGCTTGTGAGGCATTTGAGGCGCCTGTGCTTATGACAAAAAAAGATCATAGATCGGGTACTGATAGGTTAGCTGAAGTGGCAACTTTATTAGGTCTGGCCGAAGACGATATAGTGGTTAATGTACAAGGTGATGAACCGTTAATTCCACCTCGAATTATTAATCAAGTGGCTGCCAATTTAGCTCTTTATAATCACGCAGCTATAGCTACTTTAGCAGAACCTATTACAGAATTAGATAATTTATTTAATCCTAATATAGTCAAAGTGGTAACCGATCGGTTTGGTTATGCTATTACCTTTAGTAGGGCTGCTCTCCCATGGGCTAGGGATGCTTTGGCAAGCAATCCAAGACAATTACCTGAAGGGATTCCATTTCGTCGTCACATAGGCATATATGCTTACCGTGCAGGATTTTTACAAAATTTTGTTGAATGGGGTTCTTGTTGGTTAGAGCGTTGTGAATCACTGGAACAACTGCGCGCTTTATGGCATGGTGTAAAAATTCAGGTAGCGGATGCGGTTGAAGTCCCTCCAGCAGGGGTAGATACCTTGGAGGATCTAACAAGAGTTAAAAAAATAGTGGAAACAAATTAGTGCGTATTCTTATGGTGTGCTTAGGGAATATTTGTCGTTCTCCCTCTGCTGAAGGTATATTACGACAAAAATTAAAACAAGCTGATTTAGCTAATAAAGTCATGGTTGACTCAGCAGGTATCGCACCATGGCATCAAGGTGAAGCACCTGATAAGAGAGCCTTACAAGTAGCTAACAAAAGAGGTTATGATTTAACTAGGTTAATTGCTAGGCAAATTAGACCTGAAGATTTTGCTCAATTCGATCTAATTTTAGCAATGGATAAGGCTAATCTGAAGGCATTAAAAAGTATGCCTCAGCAGACTGCCCAAGTAGCTTTACTATTACATTATGCCTTGGCTGATAGTGATGAAGTGGCTGACCCTTACTATGGTGATATAAAAGGTTTCGAAGTTATGTTTGATCAGCTTGAAACAGCTTGCGATGCGATAATTACACAGTTAAGGAAAATATTGTGACTCTTAATATAAGGGAAAATGTATCACTTAAGCCCTATAACACCCTTTGCTTAGAGGTTAAAGCACGTTATTTATTGCTTGTTGAAGAAGCTGCCATGTTACAAAAAGCATTAGTTTGGGCAAAGCAAAAGCAACTAGCCATTAGTATTATAGGTGGAGGCAGTAATCTCGTCTTGACTAAAGACTTAACAGGACTTGTTTTGCTGATGCGGACTAAAGGCATTGCTATTATTGCTGAACAAGGAACACAAGTAATTGTTGAGGCTGCGGCGGGTGTAGTATGGCAAGACTTAGTACAATGGTCTGTTGAGCAAAATCTAGGTGGGCTTGAGAATCTTAGTTCTATTTATGGCACCGTAGGTGCTGCTCCAGTGCAAAATATTGGGGCCTATGGAGTAGAATTTAAAGATGTTTGTTATAGTGTGCTAGCGTTACATAGAGGAACAGGACAATTTCATACTTTTACAGCTGATCAATGTCAATTTGCTTACCGAGATAGTGTATTTAAACAACAAGCTAATCAATGGATAGTAGTTAAAGTTAATCTCAAATTGGATCGTCAAGCTCCTATTAATGTAAGCTATGCGGCTTTACAGCAAAACATATCAGAACAATCAGAACCCTTAACTTATGCAAAGGTGAGTCAATTAGTAACTAACACACGTTTACAAAAATTGCCTAACCCAGAGGAGCTAGCTAATGTAGGTAGTTTCTTCAAGAATCCTATTGTGAGTTTACAAAAAGCTCAACAATTAATGCGACAATACCCCGATTTAGTTACCTATCCTTATCAAAACCAGCAAGTTAAATTAGCCGCAGGTTGGCTAATAGATAAAGCTGGTTTGAAAGGTCATAGGGAAGGGCAAGTAGGTACTTATCTTAAACAAGCACTTGTTCTAGTAAATTATGGAAAAGCTACTGGATCAGAAATATTAGCTTTTGCTAATAAACTCCAATTTATAGTAAATCAAAAATTTGGGGTATTACTAGAACTTGAACCAGTAGTACTTTAGTCATTTGTGGCTGAAAGCAAAACTAGCTTAATTATCTGCTAATTCATTAACTTATTGTAATGAGATAGAAGCTATTTTTGACTTTAATGGTAGTCAAAATAATAGAAAACGATCTAATTAAATCGTCAATCTATAGTTAGTGATAAAGATGCTTATTACTTAACATTAGATTACTAGTCTTATAGTTATAGCCCTTGGTTCATAAGTATTTGTAGTTTGGTTGATGCAAAGTAATTATTTGTTTCGTAATAATCTATCTAAGCAAAAGTCAGGCAATAGTTTTTTGGCTAACCACATGCTTTTGCTTACCATTGTAATTCTATAACGACTTTTAGGATTTTTGTGGACAAAAGCATGTTTTATATAGGGCATTACATCCTCAGTAGTTAATGCTAATTTAGCGGCTATACTTGGATTTACCACTTTATCCTTTTTGTTTGTTTGGTTAACATTAGTTGAAAAAGAGGTCATAATAGGCCCTGGTTCTAACATACTCACTTTTATACCTGCGCTATAAAGTTCAAGTCGCAAGGTATCAGTAAGTCCTTCTAGTGCATGTTTACTAGCGGCATAAGCTCCTCGTTTAGTGGTAGATATAAAACCTAGCACTGAACTAGTTTGAAGAATGCGACCTTCTTTATGAGGCAACATGGCGGGTAATAAAGCAATAGTTAATTCATGTAAGCCAAATACATTGGTAGCAAATTGCTTTTCAAGCTGGCTTCTGCTGATCTCTTGTAATGTGCCATAGAAACCAAAACCAGCATTATTAAATAAGCCATAAAGTTTATTCCCTGTTAATTCAATAACTTCTTGACTGGCTCTTTGGACGCTTTCACTATCAT
>CALYQH010000018.1 GCA_945283395.1 uncultured Ventosimonas sp.
GATCTTTACAAACACCATATAAGGGTAACTTTTCATCAAAAGTTGCGTGATGAAATAAAATTTACCTCACTTGAAGAGTTAACAGCAGCAATTAACAATGATGTGACCAATGCTCGTGCTTATTGGCAAGCACGTGGCTTATTAAACCATTAGGGCTTATATTATGAGTGACTATAAAGCTACATTGAATTTACCGGAAACAGATTTTCCTATGAAAGCTAGTTTACCCCAGCGGGAGCCTGCTATGATTGAACAATGGACTGAAGGAAATCTTTACCAAAAAATTCGTGAAATAAGTACGGGTCGCCCAAAATTTTTATTACATGATGGCCCTCCCTATGCCAACGGTCAAATTCATATAGGCCATGCAGTTAATAAAATTCTTAAAGATATAATTAACCGTTCAAAAATATTAGCGGGGTATGACGTAGCTTATATACCGGGTTGGGATTGTCATGGTCTCCCTATTGAAAACCAAATTGAAAAGAAACATGGTAAGAACATTGAAGCTTATAAGATGCGTGAGCTTTGTCGTGCTTATGCTCAGGAGCAAGTGAATTGTCAAAGGAAAGATTTCATTCGCTTAGGGGTATTAGCTGATTGGGCTAATCCCTATTTAACTATGAATTATGCTAATGAAGCAGGTGAAGTGCGTGCCCTAGCTGAAATGGTTAAACAAGGCTATGTTTTTAAAGGTTTGAAACCTGTTAATTGGTGTTTTGACTGTGGGTCAGCATTAGCTGAGGCGGAAGTTGAGTACCAAGATAAATCATCAGATGCAATAGATGTTGCTTTCCCTTCATTAGAGGATACCAAGTTAGCTGAAGCCTTTGGTTTGCAATCTTTACCTAAAAAAGCTTATGCGGTAATCTGGACTACTACCCCTTGGACTATTCCTGCTAACCAAGCGCTTAATTTCCATCCTGAATTTGGGTATAGCTTAGTAGATGTGGGCAACAAATTACTATTATTAGCATCTGATTTGGTAGCAAGTTGTCTTGAGCGTTATCAGCTAAAAGGTCAAGTTATAGCTAAAACCTTAGGTGAAAATTTAGAACTAATTGCCTTCAAACATCCATTCTATGATAGGCAATCACCTGTTTATCTAGCAAATTATGTGGAGGCTAGCTCTGGTACAGGTATTGTCCACTCTGCTCCTGCTTATGGTGTAGATGACTTTAATACCTGTAAACATTATGGTATGAGCAATGATGATATTTTAACGCCCGTGCAAAACAATGGTGTTTATATCGATGACTTACCTTTTTTTGGTGGTCAATTTATCTGGAAAGCCAACCCTAATGTAGTAAATAAACTGAGAGAAGTAGGCTGTTTATTAGCCTATGAAAAAATAGTTCATAGTTATATGCATTGTTGGCGTCACAAAACGCCACTGATTTATCGCGCTACAGCTCAGTGGTTCGTGGGCATGGATAAACAACTTATTGCAGGTAAAACATTAAGAGAGAGCGCGTTACAAGGTATTGAACAAACGGTCTTTTATCCTGCTTGGGGTAAAGAACGCTTATACGATATGATTGCTAAACGTCCAGATTGGTGTATTTCAAGGCAACGTAATTGGGGCGTACCTATTCCTTTCTTCTTAAATAAACAAACGGATGAATTACATCCTAGAACTGTTGAGTTAATGGAGGAGGTAGCCAAGCGCATAGAACAAGAGGGAATAGAAGCATGGTTTAAATTAGACCCTGCGGAACTATTAGGAACAGAGGCAGATGATTATAATAAAATTACTGACACTTTAGATGTATGGTTTGATTCAGGTACTACCCATTGGCATGTGTTACGTGGCTCACACCCATTAGGGCATGCCGCTGGACCACGAGCAGATCTTTATTTGGAAGGCTCTGATCAGCATAGAGGATGGTTCCATTCTTCGTTATTAACAGGCTGTGCGATAGATGGTCATCCACCTTACCGTGGGTTATTAACGCACGGTTTTACTGTAGATGAAAATGGCCGTAAAATGTCCAAATCACTGGGCAATGTGATTGCTCCACAAGAAGTAACTAATAAATTGGGAGCTGATATTTTAAGATTATGGGTTTCCTCGGTTGATTACTCTAGTGAAATGGCCGCTTCGCAAGAGATTTTCCAACGTAATGCAGATGCTTATCGACGTATTCGTAATACCATTAGATATTTACTAGCCAATTTGTCAGGATTTGATCCTGAGAAGGATTTGTTAGCTAATGATCAATTATTAACTTTAGACCGCTGGGTGATAGATGCAGCTGCCCTAGTACAAAGTGAATTAGCAAATGCGTATGAACAGTATAAATTCTGGCAGGTTTATCAGAAATTACATAATTTCTGCACTCAGGAATTAAGTAGTTTCTATTTGGATCTTATTAAAGATCGTCAATATACTACAAGAAAAGAAAGTATAGCTAGACGTTCTTGCCAAACGGCCCTGTTCCATATTGCTGAAGCACTAGTGCGTTGGATTGCGCCCATTTTACCTTTCACAGCAGAAGAAGCTTGGCGTTACTTACCAGGTAAACGCAATGAGTCAGTAATGTTAAACACATGGTATAACGGCTTAGCTGAATTGCCAGAAAGTTTTGAATTAGGTCGTGAATATTGGCAACAAATCATGGCAGTGAAAACAGCTGTTAACAAGCAAATTGAAATCCAACGTAATAATAAAGCAGTGGGTGGTAGTTTGCAGGCTGAAGTTACTCTTTATGCTAAAGGTAATTTATTTGACGCTTTAAATAAATTAGGTGACGAATTACGTTTTGTGATGATTACTTCAAAGGCTGATATACTTCCTTTTGAACAAGCTTCAAATGAGGCGGTAACTACTGATTTGCAGGATCTTAAGCTAGTAGTAAGAAAATCAACTCATCAAAAATGTGAACGTTGTTGGCATTATGTAGCAGATGTTGGCCAGCACCCAGATCATCCTGATTTATGTGGTCGTTGTATTTCCAATGTATATGGTAATGGCGAATTGCGTCGTAATGTTTAATTATCTTAATTATTTGAAGGATTAGCATTAATGGTACGTTATGGTAAGTTACCTTGGGTATGGGTTTCTATATTGGTCATTATGATTGATCAATATACAAAGTATTTAACGGTTAAATATTTACCCTTTCAACAGTTAGTAGACGTTATTCCTGGCTATTTTGGCTGGTTGCATACTTATAATTATGGTGCCGCTTGGAGCTTTTTAGCTGATCATTCAGGCTGGCAAAAATGGCTATTTGCAGGAATAGCATTCATTGTAAGCATTGTGCTAGTGGTTTGGCTAACCCGTCTTAAAGGAACTAAAGTAACTTGGCTGGCTATAGGTTTAGCACTCATATTAGGTGGTGCTTTAGGTAATTTATATGATCGCGTAGTACTTGGATATGTAGTGGATTTTATTTGTGCACATTGGCAAACAAACTATTATTTTCCTTCTTTTAATTTAGCAGATAGTGCTATTAGTGTTGGCGCAGCAATGCTTATTATTGATATGTTATTCTTTGCCAAAAAGCGAGAAAAAAGTGACTAACTCTATTAATAAGCAAAGCCAAGTAACTTTACACTTCATCCTTAAATTAGTTAATGGTGAAGTAGTAGATAGTACTAGAGATAAAGCCCCTGCTAGCTTTACAATGGGTGATGGAAATTTATTGCCTGGCTTTGAGTTGGCCCTTATAGGATTAAAAGTGGGTGATAAAAAAGAGCTTCATATTTTACCACAGCAAGGTTTTGGTCAATATAATCCACAAAACCAACAGGTAATCCCCATCAGTCAATTTAAGGATATAGAACTGCAAAAAGGATTGCTGATAATGTTTCATGATGCAGCTAATACCGAATTACCTGGCGTAGTAGCAAGTTTTAATGATCTAGAGGTAATAGTTGATTTCAATCATCCATTAGCAGGTAAAGAGCTATTGTTTGAAGTAGAAATTCTTACAGTAAATTAGCGTAAGCTTTTAAACTTAAGGTATTTTGGCGCTTGAAAGTGATGATAACTTATGTTAATTTTTTATTATGTGCGTAAGTACAAGGCATTCTGGTGGAAGCGCCAAATTGCATTCTATTTTATGTATGAGTAATGTTTTTCAGGAAAACATACATAAGTGCCACCATTAACACAACTAAATAAGAATTATTATACTTAGTACATAACGATGCGTTGCTTATTGCTGAAAGTTTTTCATGTTAACTTAACTATTAGTTAGTTCATTAAATGACCAATTGAAGAGATCACAAGCATTTTTTGAGGAGTGATAAGCAAGCTGTTCGGTAGATATTCCTTTAATTTGAGCTAACTGCTGGCAAATTTCTGGTAAGTATTCAGGACTATTACGTTGCCCTTGACGAGAAACAGGAGATAGATCAGGAGCGTCAGTTTCTAGGACAATAGCCTCTAAAGGTAATTGTTTTAAAATTTTATGCATTCTGCGTGCTTGAGGATAAGTACCTGCACCACCTAAGCCTATTTTGAATCCAAGTTTGATATATTCTTTAGCCTCTTCATAGCTACCGCTAAAAGCATGGACTATTCCACGGTATTTAAACTGATGGTCTTTTAAAGTGGCTATAACATCCGCATGAGCACGCCTCACATGGAGTAGCACAGGGCGATGAGCGAATGTGGCTAATTCCAGTTGATTATTAAACACCTTTAGTTGCAATTCTTTATCAACATTTGCAATATAGTAATCTAAACCAATTTCACCAAAGGCACATAGTTTTTGATCATCTAGTCTTTGTTGGAAGAGTTGCTTTAGTAGGTTTAGAGCTGAAGAAAGCTGATTAGCATCAGAGATATACATAGGATGTATACCACAGGCCATATAAAGCGCTGCATGCTTATCAGCTAGTTGTAATAAGGGATACCATTCAGCAGCAAATACCCCTATCATAATTTGTCTAACAACACCTTGCTTAATACTCTGGGCTAATATTTGGCTGCGATCTATATCAAATAAAGCGCAGCCCAAATGATTATGAGTATCCACAAGATACATGGTTGCTATTCGTCATCTAATGTTTTGCGCGATAATAACATGGGTTTTTCTGTTTTAGGAATATGACGATTTGGCAAACTGTCTAAGTTTTCTAAAGTAGGCAACCGGTCAACCCTAGAATGCTTTTTATGAATAATAGCAGGTACAGTAGTACTAGTACGTCTGACTGAGAACTCACTAGGACTTCTAATAGGAGTTGGGGTAGTCACTATGGATGATTTTTCACTATAGTTTGTATTTGCAAAACTAGCATTTCTTATGTTACGTCTATAAAGTGAGTTTCTTGGTCGACGTTGTTCTGTTTGATGATTTAAGGTATGTGCCTTGGCTGAACGACTAGTTTTAGTTTTAGGTTGATGAGGAGTAGAAGTTTTAGGCGCAGCAAACTCATTGTTAGCTGTTTTACTGGTGAAACGTTTATTTCTACTGCTTTTTTCCTTGCTTTGATAAGGGCTAATATAATCGACACTATTACCGAAGTTATCATACTCATCATCACGGAATTCATCTTCAGGACGATCAGGTGGTAACGTATCCAAGTCAACTAATGGAGTAGTTGTTCTTCTGTGTTTATTATAAGGATTGCGAGTATTTTTGGCTCGAACACGGTTGAAAGGAGACTTGGTTGATCTGGTTGTTTTGGGTTCTGATAATATGTCCTCATCAGAGTATGCAGCTTTATTTTCATCTATAATTGATTCAGTCACTAGTTTTTTCCGAGATTTCCTTCCTACAGCGGGATGGCGGAATATACGTCTAAATCTATCATTACTTTTAGTAGCAGTTTCTTTTTCATCAAAAATAAATCCGGACATATCGGCATCAGGGATTTTATACTTGATATAATTCTCTATGACTAACAATAATTTTTCTTCTTCAGGGCTAATAAAAGAAATAGCCTCATTTACCTGAATAGTATTAATACGTTGCACATAGTCATCTTCTATATAGGGTAGGTCAAAATTAATAATACAAGGTATACTGCTAATATCTAAGCTATCTATAGCGACATCTGTGACAATTAGAACTTGGATTCGTTGTTCTTGCAAATCGGCTAATGTTTTATTTCTACTATTAGGTGCTTTACTAGGGTAGATACTATTAGTGCTAATACCTTTTCTGTTTAGATAACCAGCTAATCTACTAGCTCCATATTTAGTTCTGGTAAAGACAAGTAACTGTGACCATTTATAGGTATTAATTAGATGGACCAGCAAAGCTGATTTTTGTCTTGTGGGAATGGAATAAACACATTGCTTAATGTGCTCAATAGATGGTGTAACAGTAATTTCAATACGTTCAGGGGTCTTTAATAAGAAATGTGCGGCAACTATTACATCATCAGTGAAGGAAGTTGCATATAAAAGCGTTTGGCGAGTTGCTGGTAGCTTTTCAACCACTTGCTTGGTGGAACTATTAAACTCGTTATTAGTTAATAATTCTGCTTCATCTAATACTAACAGTTGGATCTGAGTTAAATCAATAGCGTCTTGATTCATTAATTCAACTAGACGAGTGGGGGAGGCTATAAGGACATCAACGCCTCTACCTAATATTTTTATTTGTGGAATGATACTAACATTATCTAATATACAGGCAGTTGTTAAAGAAAAATCTAAGGAACAAGCATTAAAAAAGTCAGTAATTTGAATAGCTTCATCTTGATTGATAACTAAGATAAGTACACGTGCTTGTTTAGCAACTAGTGGCTGCGCTGTTATGTTTCCCTTTGGAAATAATTTTTCAATAATAGCAGAAGCAAAGCTAACAATCTTCCCAGTACCTGTAGGAGTAGCAACCATAAGATCATTATTCTGTAAAATAATGGGTATAGCCTGTTCTTGTAATGAGGTTGGTGTATCGTATAAAGCTTTAATTGTATCTGATAATAAATCTGAAAGTCCCAGAGCTGTAAAGGACATGCAAAATTTCCTATAGTTGATTAATAAATATATGACATGGGTTATTAATATTTCTACGCAGCTTAATTTCAACTTAGTATTGCTAGATACGCTGTCCTGCGTATTACAGGTATAGCAATTTTAGAAGAGATAGTAAGTTGAATATTTTTATGCTTTTTAGGCAATTAGCTTACATCCATGATAATAATTGCTATTATACCTAAAAAGTTAATAAATACTAGTGTTACCCTTGTAAATTATTCCAAATTGCAAGACTAGGTTCAGCTTGATTTAATGTATAGAAGTGTAAACCAGGCGCTCCACCCAATAATAATTCTTCACAAAGTCGCGTTATAACTTCTGTTCCAAAGGCTTGAATACTTTTAATATCGTCGCCATAAGCTTCTAGTTGTTTGCGGATCCAACGAGGTAATTCGGCACCACAAGCATCAGAAAAACGTGCAAATTTGCTATAATTAGTAATAGGCATAATTCCTGGGATGATAGGAATATTTATCCCCATCTTTTGTACACGTTCAACAAAATAAAAGTAACTATCAGCATTGAAGAAGTATTGGGTAATAGCACTATTTGCACCAGCTTTTACTTTATTTACAAAATATTTTAAGTCATTTTCCATACTTGTGGCTTGCGGATGGACTTCTGGATAGGCTGCAACTTCTATATGAAACTGCTCAGTAGTTTGTTCTCTAATAAAGCTTACAAGATCGGCAGCATAACGTAATTCTCCGGTAGCCATGCCCATCCCTGAGGGTAAATCGCCTCGTAAAGCAACAATTCGTTTGATTCCCTGTTGTTGATAAACATCAAGTAACGATTTAATAGCATCTTTACTGTCACCAACACAGGAAAGATGTGGAGCGGTAGCTGTATTTGTGGCGTGGAAAATTTGTAAAACAGTATTTAATGTCCTATCTTTAGTAGAACCTCCTGCTCCATAGGTACAGGAAAAGAACACAGGATTACAGGCAATTTGTAATTGTTTAGCTACTATTAGTAACTTCTCAGCGCCTATCTCAGTTTTAGTAGGAAAAAACTCAAAGCTAATGGATTTGTTAGTTAATTTCATAATCAATTAATAGTTCTGGCTCCTTTTGCAAGGAGCGCTTTATTGTGAAAAGTTAATAACGGTAAGTATCTGGTTTAAATGGGCCTTCAACAGGAACATCAATATATTCGGCTTGTTGAGGTGTCAATCTAGTAATTACACCAGCAAATCCTTTGACCATTTCTGTAGCGACTTCTTCATCTAATTTTTTAGGTAGTACTTCCACTCTTAATAGTTTTGCTTTTTGTTCATTAGTTAAAGTAGCATATTTTTGTTGATAGAGATGAATTTGTGCTAACACTTGATTAGCGAAAGAGCCATCCATAACACGACTTGGATGGCCTGTAGCATTACCTAGATTAACTAAACGTCCTTCCGATAATAGTATTAAATAATCATCATTATCTGCTTCAAACCTGTCTTTACCGGTTCTGTGTACCTTATGTACTTGAGGTTTAACTTCTTCCCAAGCCCAGTTTTGGCGCATAAAAGCAGTATCAATTTCATGATCGAAATGCCCTATATTACAAACAATAGCACGTTTCTTAAGGGCTTTCAGCATAGGTGCGTCACATACATTGATATTACCAGTAGTAGTAACTACTAAATCAATCTTTTGTAGAAGCTCCTTATTAATACATTGGTCGGAACCGTCATTAACACCATTTATATAAGGGGAAACTACTTCATAGCCATCCATACAAGCTTGCATAGCACAGATAGGATCAACTTCTGTAACCTTTACGATCATGCTTTCTTGGCGTAAAGATTGGGCTGAACCTTTGCCTACATCGCCATAACCTATAACTAGTGCTTGTTTACCTGATAAAAGATGATCGGTAGCGCGTTTGATCGCATCATTGAGACTATGACGGCAGCCATATTTATTGTCGTTTTTGCTTTTAGTAACCGAATCATTAACATTAATAGCAGGCACTTTCAAAGTACCCTTCTTCCACATTTCTAACAAACGATGAACGCCTGTGGTAGTTTCTTCGGTTATGCCATGGATATGAGTTAGCATCTCTGGATATTTGTTATGTAAAACAGCGGTTAAATCCCCTCCGTCATCAAGTATCATGTTAGCATCCCAAGGTTTGCCTTGTTGGAGAATAGTTTGTTCGATACACCATTCATATTCTTGTTCAGTTTCCCCCTTCCAAGCAAAAACGGGAATGCCCGCTGCGGCAATGGCAGCAGCAGCTTGATCTTGGGTTGAGAAAATATTGCAAGATGACCAACGTACTTCAGCCCCTAAACTAACTAAAGTTTCAATGAGTACTGCTGTTTGAATTGTCATATGGATGCAACCAAGAATTTTTGCACCTGCTAACGGTTTTTTAGCTGCATATTTACGACGTAGGCTCATTAGGGCTGGCATTTCTGATTCGGCAATGACAATCTCACGGCGTCCCCAATCAGCTAAGGAAATATCAGCTACTTTATAATCGGTAAAATTTGTAACACTCATATTAGACTCCATAAAAAAGGATTTTTTACATAAACTTGCTATTAAGATAATTCAGTATCTAGTAGCAATTTGCTGTAAAAAAGTTTCTAGTTTAAGTTTATATGAGCGCCGTTCTAAGCAAGCTATCTATCATAGATAATTGCACTAATCGAGCCTGACAACTAGGATGTTGCTGCAACGCTCCTCGGTTCGCATTATAAATGCTTGCCAATTATAATCATTTTTAGGTGAGTTCCCAAGAAATAACTATAAATTAATCAGCAGATTTACCAAAAATAAGAAAGGAGAGAAAGGTTATTTGTAGTACTTATATAAAATAAGTACTACAAAATGAATAATAAGTTAAACGTTTTCTTCTAACATAGGTAGTTGCATACGAGCTTTAGTCAGAGCCATACCAAGATTAGCACTTTTACGACAAACGAAACAAATAATATAGTCAGGATAACGTTTCCCACGCATAAAGATATGAAGTAGGTTTTCACTATTTACTATGATTTCTTGAAAGTAGTGGGCATTAGCATCAGGAGGTAAGCCACGTGCTTTTCTGAATAATTGCTCAATCATTGAAACATTAGGGCCTTGAAAGATATCGGCAGTAGCGGCAGCCACTAAATCTAATACTTCCCTAGGATGTGAATCTATAGTTTTGACAGAAAGTAGCATTCCTGAACTAACATCAACATATCCTGCTGCTAGACATTCAGGGATAGAACTAATCGCGGTTTGTATAGCTTGATCTAAATTAGCCATAATTTTTCCTTTTTTAATGTTATATGTATATTGATTAAAGTCATAGAAAATTTTGTTTATAATTTTATATATTATACTGTTACATTTAAGATTAAGGCAATTCTAAATATACTTTTTTCATTCGTTGTTCATGTCATTAGCTAGGTGGCTCTAATTAAGATATTTTCTTCTAATGCATATAGCAAGTCTTCTTGTTCTTTAGATTGTACGTAACCTGCATCTATTTGACGTAGACGTTTTAGGGTTTCTTCCGCAGTTAATCCTTTTTTGATTAACCAGGCACCTAATACTGTACCCGTTCTTCCAAGCCCAGCAAGGCAGTGTACAGCAAGAACATCACCCTTTGCTAATAATTTATCAATTTGCACTAATAGCATTTTTATCCACATAATGGGTGGTGCACGTCTGTCCTCAATTTTAAATTGAACGCTACGCATGTTATATTGAGACAATATATCAGTAGGTAATTCTCTATCAGTTAAGTTAACAAGTACGGTTACGCCTACATCTCTCAATGCAGCTAAATCATATTCT
>CALYQH010000019.1 GCA_945283395.1 uncultured Ventosimonas sp.
TTTAACCTATGAAGATTGGTCTATTAGTCATCATACTCTCCCTTCACTACAAAATAATGGTTTAAACAAATACTTTTTTTTTATGGGACATCCTGCAACTGGTGGGTTAATAAGAGAAGCTAAATTATTTGAGCAACAAACATATTTCCAAACTTATGCTGATAATTCTTATACTTTTTTAAAAGAACTAGGCATAACTAAACAAAAAGATAGCTTATTAATGTTAATATTTAGTTACGCTAATTCAGCATTAGCTAACTGGATTGATAAGCTTAAACAGGGTTCTCAGAAATATCATTTAATTATTCCTGAGACCGTACTAGTTAGCAATTTAGCTAACTACTTAAATATACCTTGTTCTAAACTGACAGCAGGATATTGTCATCAACAAGGTGCTTTAACCCTGCAAATTATTCCCTTTGTTGCTCAAGAAAATTTTGATCAATTACTTTGGAGCACCGATATTAATGTAATAAGAGGCGAAGACTCCTTTGCTAGAGCCCAACTGGCAGGCAAGCCTCTAATTTGGCATATTTATCCACAAGCCGCCAAAGCCCATCTTACTAAACTGGAAGCATTCCTAAACTTTTACTTAATTGATGTGTCGCCACCTATTCGTAAGGCTATTTTCAATTTCCACTTAGCCTGGAATAATCAGCAGAACTTATCCTATGCCTGGCAAATATATCAAAAATACTTACCGGAAATACAGAAACACGCTAAAATATGGGTAGAAAATCAAAAAATTGCAAATGATTTGGTAACAAAACTAGCCAACTTTTATAAAAATTGGCTATCATAAGCAATTGTTATTTTTTATTTAAATATTTACTGATACTTAAACGGATACTCTAATGAAAACCGCTCAAGAATTTCGTGCTGGACAAGTAATTAATATTAACGACGCTCCTTGGGTCGTTCAAAAGGCTGAATTTAACAAATCTGGCCGTAACTCTGCTGTTGTAAAAATGAAATTGAAGAATGTCTTAACTGGTGCTGTTACAGAAACAGTTTACAAGGCTGACGATAAACTAGAACCTGTTATTTTAGAACGTAAAGATGTTACCTATTCATACTTTGCTGATCCCAATTTTGTATTTATGGATAGTGAATACAATCAATATGAAGTAGCTAAAGAAGATCTAGGTGACGCGGCTTATTTTATTGAAGATGGTATGCAAGATGTATGTGAAGCTGTATTTTATGAAGGTCGTGTGATTTCTATATCATTGCCAACTACTATCGTACGTCAAATAGCTTATACTGAACCTGCTGTCCGTGGTGATACCTCAGGAAAGGTCATGAAAGTGGCCCGTTTGCATACAGGTTTTGAATTAAAAGTATCGGAGTTCTGTGATATTGGCGATCATATCGAAATAGATACTCGTACCAACGAATATAAAGCACGAGCTAAAGTTTAATTAACAATATTTAATAAGATAAAACCCAACTGAACTAGTTGGGTTTTGTTTGTTAGCGATATTTTCAACCTTCAAGCATTTGTTATACTTTTAGAGCTTAAATTATGTCTCACATAGCCTCAAACAATTTAAGCTTTACTTTTGACCAAGCCTCCTATTATTTTCATTAGTATAGGCTAGGCTGCTTTGCTCATAAAGACCATATTTTTATAGGATTAAAAGCCTTATAGCCTTAGATTTCATTTAGTTACGTAAGCATTATGGATGAATATAAAACCTATAAAAAAACAATCAAGCTAATTAGTCACCTAACAAAAGCTATTTAATAATGTCAGCTAATGCTGCTATTAATGATTGATTCTCTTGTTTTGTTCCTATACTTATACGCAAAAACTGATTAATTCTAGGCTTGTTAAAATGGCGGACAATGATTCCCTTATCTCTTAAATTAGTGGCTAATTGACTAGCATCTAATTGTTTGTGAGTTACAAATAGAAAGTTTGCCATAGAAGGTAATACTTTAAAATGTAAACTTTCTAGTGCATTTATTAAGATATCTCTATTTTCAATGATTTGTTGACAAATATTATTAAAGTAAACGTCATCTTTAATGGCAGCTTCTGCACCGGCCAATGCTAGTCTATCTAATGGATAAGAATTAAAACTATTTTTTACTCTTTCTAAAGCTTCTATCAGATCTGCTTGACCTAATGCAAAACCTACTCTTAGCCCTGCTAAGGAACGAGATTTCGAAAAGGTTTGCACCACTAATAAATTAGGATATTTATCAATCAGCGATATAGCAGATTCACCTCCAAAATCTATATAAGCTTCATCTACTACAACCACTGATTGCCTATTTTGCTCTAACAATTGCCTAATAGTAGCAAGTGGTAGCACTATCCCTGTAGGGGCATTAGGATTTGGAAAAATGATACCACTATTAGCACGAAAATAGCCTGCAACATTAATTTGAAACTTATTGTCAACTTCTATTGACTCATAATGGATACTATATAATCCACAATAAACTGGATAAAAGCTATAACTAATATCAGGAAATAATATTGGAAGTTCATTATCATGTTTAAATAAAGCATGAAAAACATGAGCTAACACTTCATCTGAACCATTACCTAAAAATACCTGATTAGCTTTTAATTTATAATAGTTAGCAATTGTTTGCTTTAAACTCTGCCCCTCAGGGTCAGAATAAAGGCGTAATGACTCATTAGTAGCGGCATGAATAGCTTCAATAACTTTCGGAGAAGGTGCAAAAGGGTTTTCATTAGTATTTAACTTAATTAAATTATCCTTTTTGGGCTGTTCACCTGGAATATAAGGAGTTAGCTCATTAACAAAAGGACTCCAAAATTTACTCATTATTTTTCATCCTATACTCGGCACTACGTGCATGAGCTGTTAGTGATTCACTCCTAGCTAGTATAGAAGCCGTTTTACCTAAATCGGCAGCACCTTGTTCTGAGCAGAAAATAAGCGAAGATCGTTTCTGGAAATCATACACGCCTAATGGCGAAGAAAAGCGAGCTGTTCCAGAGGTAGGTAATACATGATTAGGTCCTGCACAATAATCGCCTAATGGTTCCGCTGTATAACGTCCCATAAAAATAGCCCCTGCATGACGAATATCTGGTAACCATGCCTCAGGATCAGCCACAGATAATTCTAAATGCTCAGGTGCTATTAAATTAGCTACTGCTAGTGCTTGTTCTTTATTATCCACATGGATAAGTGCCCCTCTTCTTTCTAACGAAGTTCTAATAATGTCAGCCCTTTCCATTGTAGGTAAAAATTTATTGATACTATCTGCTACTTGGTCAATAAATCCTTTATCAAAACTAATTAATATAGCTTGTGCATATTCATCATGCTCAGCTTGTGAAAATAAATCCATAGCAATCCAATCAGGATTTGTAGTGCCATCACAAACTACTAGGATTTCTGACGGCCCTGCAATCATATCAATCCCTACCTTACCAAACACATGACGCTTTGCTGTTGCAACATAAATATTACCAGGCCCTACTATCTTATCAACTGCAGGAATAGTTTCTGTACCATATGCTAAAGCTGCCACAGCTTGTGCACCACCAATAGCAAAAGCTTTATCAACGCCTGCTACTGCGGCAGCCGCTAATACTATCTCATTAATTTCATCATGAGGAGTTGGCACTACCATTACTACTTCCTGGACACCTGCCACTTTAGCTGGTATAGCATTCATTAATAAAGAGGAAGGGTAAGAAGCTTTTCCACCCGGCACATACAAACCGACTTTATCTAAAGGTGTTATTTTTTGACCTAACATTGTTCCATCAGCTTCTATATAGTGCCAAGAGTCTTGTTTCTGATGTTCATGGTATAAACGTATACGTTCTGCTGCAAACTCTAATGCTTGACGTTGTGCTTTGCTAACTTGGGTTAGAGCATGCTGGATAAGATCCTTATCAAAAGTTAAATCTGCCATACTAGTAGCAGATACATGGTCAAATTTCTGACTATAATCTACTAATGCAGCATCTCCACGTTTTCTTATTTCACTGATAATGTTTACAACACTCTGATTCACAGCCTCATCTGAAACGCTTTCCCAGCTAAGTAAGCTATCCAGCTGCTGAGAAAAGTCTGCCTGGTTATAAGCCATGCGCCGTATATTGATAGACATGATTTTTGTATTCTCCCTATGTTAATTTTTTCTAGACAGGACAGCATTGCGTAAAGTATCTATCAATGCTTGTATACGCTGGTGATGCATTTTCATAGCAGCTTTGTTAACTATAAGGCGTGAACTTATATGAGCTATCAACTCCTGTGGTTCCAAGCCATTAGCCCTCAATGTATTTCCTGTATCGACTACATCAATAATTTTATCAGCTAAGCCTACTAGAGGGGCTAACTCCATGGAACCGTAAAGCTTAATAATATCTACTTGACGCCCTTGTTCTGCATAATAGTTTTTGGCCACATTAACAAATTTAGTAGCCACTTTTAAACGTCCTTTAGGTTCAGCTTTACCAGTAACTCCCGCTGTCATTAGTTTACAACGCGCAATATTAAGGTCTAGTGGTTCATAAAGACCATTACCACCATACTCTAATAATACATCTTTACCTGCAACCCCTAAATCCGCTGCACCATATTCAACATAAGTAGGTACATCTGTAGCTCTTACGATCAATATACGAACATCTGGTTGGCTCGTAGCTATAATAAGTTTTCGGCTCTTTTCAGGATTTTCCTTAGGTATAATGCCTGCCTCTGCCAAAAATGGCAAAGTTTCATCTAAAATCCGACCTTTCGATAATGCAATGGTTAACATAATTTAGTAACTTTTCTTTATCTATTAACTATCTAAACAGATACCATAATTTTAATTCATAGACTATTAATTAATATGAAAAGTATCTTATCACTTTTGTAGGTTATAAATATATCACAAATGATATTAATACTAACTTACCCAGCCTTTAATAAAAGCCAGATTGATAAAACTAGCTTAATCAAAATTCTCTTACCCTTATCAAGTAAAAGTAGCACAATATAGAGAGCTATTGACTATTATGCTGTCCTTTAATAAATATGTAAAAAAAAGAATACTTCTCATAAAGCTAACAATAGTCAAAATATTTCAAATTTACTTATAAGTTTTAGAGCTATTAAAGCATTTTTTGAAAGCTACTGGAAATGATTGAGCTAGTAAAATAACAGCAAAACAAGGTCTATTTATGAAATGATTGACTACTGATCCCGTAAGACAAAAAATTATAAATTTAAAAAAGTTAACTCAGGGATGACACTATAAACAGGATCATTAATATAGTTTTTTCATTATAGCCAATCTATTACTGGCATAATTAACTTCTAACGATTTATTTGGTAATTAGTGATAAAGTTATTTATATTAGTAGGTTATTCTTTAAGAGCTTTAGCAAGATCTATGTTTTAATTTTATGAAGAAAGCAATAGTCTAAAAATAAAAGAGCATAAAAAAACTTTATTTTCTATTTCTAGACCATTACTAGCACTATAACCAGTTACTAACCGGCAATTCTTTTAATTTTTGCTCCTAACAATTGAAGTTTTTCTTCAATACATTGGTAACCACGGTCTATATGATAAATACGATCTATCAATGTTTCTCCTTGTGCTACTAATCCAGCTAATACTAAACTAGCTGAAGCTCTTAAATCAGTAGCCATGACAGGAGCCCCTTTTAGACTATCGACACCTTTCACAATAGCTGTATTGCCTTCAATCAAAATCTGTGCGCCCATCCTATTTAATTCATAAACATGCATAAAGCGATTTTCAAAAATAGTTTCTGTTACTTTTCCTATACCTTCTGCAACACTATTTAAAGCAATGAATTGCGCTTGCATATCAGTAGGAAAGGCAGGATAAGGTGCGGTACGTATATTTACAGCCTTGGGTTTATTACCTTTCATATCTAGAGCGATCCAATTTCTGCCAGTATCTATATTTGCTCCAGCCTCTTGTAGCTTAATTAATACCGCTTCCAAAATACTAGGATCGGTATCTTTTAATTTAACTTTACCACCTGTAATAGCTGCTGCTACAAGGTAGGTACCTGTTTCGATACGATCCGCCATAACACTAAAAGTTGTTCCTTGTAAATGCCCTACCCCTTCTATAGTGATAGTGTCAGTACCCATTCCAGTAACATGACCGCCCATTTGATTTATCATATTAGCAAGATCAATCACCTCAGGTTCTTTTGCAGCATTTTGCAAAATAGTTTTTCCCTTAGCAAGCGCAGCCGCCATAATCAGATTCTCTGTGCCTGTTACACTAACAGTATCAAACATAAAAGTCGTACCATGTAAGCCTGCTGAAGGTATTTCTGCTTTAATATAACCATCTTCAATTTTTATATTTGCCCCCATTGCCTGCAAGCCTCTTACATGCAAGTCAACTGGTCTAGAACCAATAGCGCAACCACCAGGTAAAGCCACTTCAGCTTTACCAAAACGAGCTAACATAGGACCCAAAACTAAAATAGAAGCCCTCATAGTTTTTACTAAATCATAAGGTGCCACAAGAGTTTTTATAGTATTAGCATCAACTTCTAAACTGAGTTTCTCATCTATAATAGGCTGAATTCCCATACACCCAAACAGTTCTATCATAGTTGTAATATCGTGTAAATGGGGAAGATTTTGTACAGTAGACGGAGTGTCTCCTAATAATGTACAGGCTAAAATAGGTAATGCTGAGTTTTTAGCACCAGAAATACGAATTTCACCATTTAATGGAGTACCACCTACAATTCTTAACTTATCCATTCGAATCTCTCAAAAAAACAATTATTTACGGTTAACCCAGTCATTATACTTAAAAAATTTCATGGTAATAGCATGAATACTACCATTTTCAATCCAAGGTTTAAGATGACTATAAATTTGTTGTTGACGTTTTACAGGGCTTAATATGGCTAACTCATCACTAATTATATTAAGTTGAAAATTACAGCCTTCTCCCTCTACTTCTACTTTAATATTAGGTATTTGACTTTCCAAAAATTGCTTTACTTCTTTTGGTTGCATTCAGTTATTATCCTGTTAGATTATCATCTATTATTTATTAGTCTACAGATATAGGTAATATATCTATCACTCCAGAAAATTTTGCTATTTCTTCTAATCCAGTAGGTAAATTTTTTAAGACCAACTTTTTATTTGCCCTTTGCGCATCACGAATTAATGATAAAACCAACGATAATCCTACGCTACTGGTACGAGTAAGTTCAGCACAATTTAAGGTAAATTCTTTGGCAGAACTATTTTGGATAAGCGCTCTGCCAATTTCTCTTAATTGCTTGCCATTTCGATAATCAATTTCACCAGATAAAACAAGCTGACCTAGACTCCTCTCTGCAATAGAGCCTAGTGTGTTAGTTGTTGTAGCTTTATTAGCCATTTAAAAAACCTTATTTAGCAGCTTCTGATGTTTCTTTGGCTCTTTTTACCGCATTTGACCAATCATTAATCACAACATCTAAGTTATTATTTTGGTTTTTCATTTCATTGACAAATTGATCACGGAATAATTTACCAATATTAAGGCCATTTACAATAACATTTCTAATGACCCATTTATTATTCAAATTAACCATAGTATAGGAAACGGGATATACCGTATTATTATTTCCTTTTATCTCCATAGCAACACTAACTCTAGCAGGGTCATCAGTAGGCGTTGTTCTCAACACCTTTATACCTTGATTTTCATACTCTAATAAAGCATTACCATAAAATTGCATTAATCCTTTTTCAAAATTAGTTTTAAACGTTTCCATTTGTTTAGGAGTAGCTAGCCGTGTATATTTAATAGTCATTACACTACGTGCTATACCATCTACATCAACTACCGGAGATAGAATATTATGTAAAGCTTGATGAAAAGCTTCAGGATTAGTCTTATACTTTGCCTTGTTAGCTTGTAAATCTTTCAATAATACATCTACCGTAGATTGTACTACTTGTTGTGGGGCCTCATCAGCTGCCATGCTAGTAGTAGAAAAAAAGACTAATATTGCTGAAAAAATAAAAAGGCTAAATTGCTTTATCATGCTAGGTGCTCCATATTAGGATTATTTACTTTGAACTAATTGCTTTAAGGTATCATTCATAATCTGTAATTGCTTAGCAACATCTTTAGCGCTATCACTTGATCCCATTACAAATTTATTAATTAAATCCTCTAAAACTAAAGTTGGTTGTGTGTCTTCTACTACAGAACCATCTTTTAATACTTCTTCGTCCCCGCCTAAACTAAATCCTATATATTTTTCGCCTAATAATCCTGCGGTATAAATAATCGCAGTTGAGTCTTTAGGTAAAAAATTAATATTGTCATTAATTTCCATAGTCACTTTAGCACTATATTTTTTAGGATCAATCTTAATATCTGTAACTGTTCCTATGGTAACGCCAGCAAAAGAAACTCTGGAGCGCACCTTTAAGCCATCAACATTCTCAAAATAAGCATATAGCTTATAATTTTTTTGGTTAGAACCATTAAAACTCAAACCACTTACTTTGAAAGCTAACACTGTAATAGCAACAATACCGGCCAATATAAACAAACCTACCGTAATTTCAAGGGCTCGGCTTCTCATCACACGTCTCCAAACATTAATGCTGTTAAAATGAAATCTAATCCTAATATTGCAAGGGATGAATAAACAACTGTTCTCGTAGTAGCATTACTAATACCTACTGAGGTAGCTTCGCAAGAATAACCTTGATATACTGCAATCCAAGTGGCCACGAAAGCAAACACTAAACTTTTAATAAAACCATTACAGACATCATAACCGAAGCGCACATTACTTTGCATATTCCCCCAGTAAGAACCATCATATACTCCTAACCAATCACTAGCCACTAAAGCGCCACCCCAGATACCAACTACTACAAATATAGTAGCTAACAAAGGCATACTAATAAAACCAGCTATTAATCTAGGCGCTACAACATATTTTAAGGGATCTACCCCAAAAGTTTCTAGACCTGATAATTGTTCAGAAGATTTCATATTACCAATTTCAGCTGTTAATGCAGAACCAGCCCGCCCTGCATAAAGAAGGCCAGTAACAACAGGCCCTAACTCTCTTAATAAACTTAGAGCAACAACTTGACCCACCGCTTCAGAAGAGGCATAGCTTACCAATATATTATACCCCTGAAGAGCCATAATCATACCAATAAACATACCCGAAACTATGATAATAGGTAAAGATAACACTCCAATAAAATAAATCTGTTTTATCAATAATTGAAAGTGCTTTCCCGGCCCTCTACGACCAATTAAAGACATAAATAAAAAAATACCCGCGTTACCAAGACTTCTTATGATATCAATTGCAGAAGCCCCTAATAATTGTATTTTATCTATCAAACTTTTTTTCTGCTGTATCATTAATTTATCCCTAGTAACTCAAGTTTATAATCTTCAGCTGGGAATTGGAAATGTATAGGCCCATCTGGTTCGCCTTTAATAAATTGCCGCACTCTTGGATCATCCATTTGTTTCAGATCATCAGGAGTACCATAGCCTAGTACTTCAGCATTGCCAACCACATAAATGTAGTCAGCTATACTACACGTTTCATCTATATCGTGAGAAACAATGACACTAGTAATACTTAAAGCATCATTTAATAATTTAATCAATCTGACAAGTACTCCCATAGCTATCGGATCTTGTCCAGCAAACGGCTCATCATACAATAAGATTTGTGGGTCCATAGCAATCGCACGTGCCAAAGCCACCCGACGCTTCATACCGCCAGATAACTCATCAGGCATCAAACCAGTTGCACCTCTTAGCCCAACTGCTTGCAATTTCATTAAGACAATGTCTCTTATCATTTCTTCTGGCAGATCAGTATGAATCCGCAAAGGGAAAGCCACATTTTCAAAGACTGTCATATCAGTAAAAAGCGCACCACTTTGGAAAAGAACTCCCATTTCTTTACGTAAATCAAATAATTGAGAACGACCTAAATCAGGAATATTTTTCCCATCAATAATAACTTTGCCTTGGCAAGGTAACAATTGGCCACTTATCAAATTTAATAGCGTTGTTTTACCACATCCAGATGGCCCCATAATAGCAGTTATTTTATTATGTGGAATGGTAATATCTACATCTTTAAAAATATAACGTGTACCACGCTTGAATGACATTTTTTGCAATTCCACTGCATAATTGCTATCAGATGTCATCTTAATCTCCTTAAAGTTCGATATTTGTATTAAATGATATAACGAGCTATGTAAATTTATTAATTTACATATACTATATCTTAACCTATTGGAATAGGTATTATAATGAACTGTAACTAAATTAAATAATATTATTTAATTACTTAAAACATTTTATTGTTATAATTATACTTTCAATAATTAGATTATAGTAAACTAATGAACAATAAATCTGACTTTATTAATACGGCAAAGCGTACTATAGAGCTGGAAGCACAAGCCATTGACTTACTTAAACAACATATTGATGAGAGCTTTGTAACAGCTTGTAAATTAATGCTTACTGCCAAAGGTCGCATAGTTGTACTTGGCATGGGTAAATCTGGACATATTGGTCGAAAGATAGCTGCAACATTGGCCAGCACAGGGACTCCTGCTTTTTTTGTGCATCCCGCTGAGGCAAGTCATGGAGATATGGGGATGATTACTAGAGGTGATATCATTTTAGCTATTTACAATTCCGGTACCACTTCAGAAATAACCAT
>CALYQH010000020.1 GCA_945283395.1 uncultured Ventosimonas sp.
AGTATCAAAAATTTTTATATTAGACTAAAGGATAGTATCAAAATAGATTTATTTTTAGCTTTTTTAGTGAACTTACGGTAGAGTAATTAGACTTAGTTTGTAACGAGGAGAATAAGTACTTTATGGTGGGTAGGCAATTTACAAGTGACCCATTGTTTATGTATTAATTCCGCTGCTTGCAAGCTGCTTTAAAAAATTCGCATTGATTTTAATGTGGTAGGTTTGATTACGTGGTAAGGAGTTTGGACATGTCTAACCGTCAAAACGGTACTGTCAAATGGTTTAATAATGAAAAAGGATTCGGTTTTATTTCTCAAGAGAATGGGCCCGATTTATTTGTGCATTACCGTGCCATTGAAGGTACTGGTTTCAAGTCTTTAAAAGAAGGTCAAAAGGTTAGTTTTGTAGCTACCCAAGGTCAGAAGGGTATGCAAGCAGACCAAGTGCAGTTAGTTAACTAAATTAGTTAACTTAGCAGTATATTATTTTCCTTAACCTCCTGTAATTTCTACAGGAGGTTTTCATGTAAAAATAATTATAAAATAGTATTTTTTTGCTTCCCCTCTTGACATAATGCCTCGAGATGAGAATAATATCGCCCTCTTTCATGGCAACGTAGCTCAGTTGGTTAGAGCACGGCATTCATAATGCTGGGGTCGGTGGTTCAAGTCCACTCGTTGCTACCAAATATATAGTTCTTATAGCCCATATTGTTTTAATATAGGGCTTTTTTTATTTAGCAGTTTTGCTAATTATTTTATCAAGCTAATAATTTGTCATATTAATTAGTTTTTAAACTTGAAGCTTGATTTTTTAGCCCCCATATTAATTAAACTTTTATTAATTGGAGGATTGTCCATTGACCACCATTGTTTCTGTACGTCGTAACGGTAAAGTAGTTATGGGCGGTGACGGCCAAGTATCACTAGGTAATACGGTGATGAAGGGAAACGCTAAAAAAGTGCGTCGTCTTTATCATGGACAGGTTATTGCAGGTTTCGCTGGCGCCACTGCGGATGCTTTTACACTATTTGAGCGCTTTGAGGCACAGTTGGAGAAACATCAAGGACACTTGATACGGGCAGCTGTAGATTTAACTAAAGATTGGCGTACAGATAGGTCATTAAGTCGTTTAGAGGCTATGTTAGCGGTAGCTAATAAAGAAGCTTCCTTGATTTTAACCGGCAATGGAGATGTATTGGATCCTGAGGATGGGTTGATTGCTATGGGGTCTGGGGGGCCTTATGCGCAAGCGGCAGCTAAGGCATTATTAATGCATACGGATATGTCTGCAAAGGATATTGCAGAAACTGCTCTGACTATCGCAGGTAGTATTTGTATATACACCAATCAAAATTTGACTATTGAAGAATTAGATTGTAACTAATTAAAACGTTTGAAAAGTATTAAGGATCTGGAGTTAGAAAATGTCTATGACACCCCGTGAAATAGTTCATGAATTAGATCGTTTCATTATTGGTCAGGAAGAAGCTAAAAGAGCAGTAGCAATCGCCTTGCGCAATAGATGGCGACGCATGCAATTATCCAGCGAGTTAAGAGCGGAAGTAACTCCTAAGAATATTTTCATGATAGGTCCAACTGGGGTTGGAAAAACTGAGATAGCGCGACGTCTTGCACGTTTAGCAAATGCTCCTTTTATTAAGGTAGAAGCCACTAAGTTTACTGAGGTGGGTTATGTTGGTCGTGATGTTGAATCTATTATTAGAGACTTAGCTGATGCGGCTATTAAAATGTTAAGAGAGCAGGAGATACAAAGAGTTAATCATAGAGCAGAAGATGCTGCCGAAGAACGAATTTTAGATGCATTGTTAACTCCTGCACGTCCTGCTAGTGAATTTGAACAAGAAGCATCAGCAGCTAATAATGATTCTTCAACCAGACAATTATTCCGTAAACGTCTAAGAGAAGGGCAGTTAGATGATAAGGAAATTGAAATAGAGGTAGCAGTTGCTTCTATTGGTGTAGAGATTATGTCCCCCCCTGGTATGGAGGAAATGACAAGTCAATTACAGAATTTACTTTCAGGGATGAATAAGAATAAACGTAAAACTCAAAAGTTAAAGATTAAAGATGCCCGCAAAATCCTACGCGATGAAGAAGCCGCTAGTATGATCAATGAGGAAGAGCTAAAAGCAAAGGCTTTAGAAGCCGTTGAGCAAAATGGTATTGTCTATATTGATGAAATTGATAAAGTAGCTAAGCGAGCTAATGTGGGAGGTGCTGATGTTTCTAGAGAGGGTGTACAAAGAGATTTGCTACCTTTAATTGAAGGTTGTACTGTTAATACTAAGCTAGGTATGTTAAAAACCGATCATATTCTCTTTATTGCTTCGGGAGCTTTTCATTTAGCTAAACCTAGTGATCTTGTGCCAGAATTGCAGGGGCGTTTACCCATTAGAGTAGAATTGAAAGCGTTAAGCCCTGAAGATTTTGAACGTATACTAACAGAACCACATGCCTCATTGACTAAGCAATATAGTGAATTATTAAAAACTGAAGGGTTGACTATAGAATTTAAACCTGACGGTATTAAACGTATTGCTGAAATTGCTTGGCAGGTTAATGAAAAAACAGAGAATATAGGGGCAAGAAGGTTGCATACGTTATTAGAACGTTTATTAGAGGAGATATCTTTTAGTGCAACTGATTTAGCAACTAATGATGCAGCTCCTGTTCTGATAGATCTAGATTATGTGAATGCTCATTTAGGAGAGTTAGCAGAAGATGAGGATCTAACCCGTTATATTCTTTAATTAACGCATTACTTATTTGATTTTCTCAGTAAACTGATAGCAATTATTAGGAGTAATTAGCTAGTTAAAGTAAAATCTAAAAAAATGTAAATTTTGGTTGTAACTTCTCAATAAATAAGTACAATACACACCGTATTTTGGATTATTGCTTTATGGCGACTCTATCGGTCCCCCCGCAATGATTAACTATCAATCTGGTCAGGTCCGGAAGGAAGCAGCCATAGTAGTGAATTCATGTGCCGAGGTGCGGCTGCTAGAGTAGCCACCTAATTTATATCATCTCTTTTATTATTTAAGCGCTCTTGTTAGAGCGCTTTTTTTTAGTTAACAGCATGCCTCATTTTGGGTGCTGGCCTGAGTTATACTGCTATTTGCAGGAATACTCTTTGTTAGCCAAACATTACCGCCTATGGTAGAACCTTTGCCAATAGTTACTCTACCTAATATAGTCGCACCAGCATAAATAACTACGTCATCTTCTACGATGGGATGGCGAAGGTAGTTTTTTTGTAAATTACCTAACTCATCAGCAATAAATCGCTTTGCACCCAAAGTGACAGCTTGATAAATACGTACTCTATTGCCTATTACACAGGTCTCGCCAATGACTACGCCAGTGCCATGATCTATGAAAAATCTTTCGCCTATTTGTGCTCCAGGATGGATATCAATACCTGTTGCTGAATGAGCAAGTTCAGAAGTAATTCTTGCCAATAAGGTCAAACCTGCTCTATAGAGGAAGTGGGCTAATCTATGATAAATGATAGCTAATACCCCAGGGTAACATAGTAATACTTCATCTACGCTACGTGCTGCGGGGTCACCATGATAGGCTGCCATAACATCGGTATCTAAGAGTTTACGGATATTAGGTAGTGCAAAAGCAAATTGTTG
This sequence comes from uncultured Ventosimonas sp., assembly GCA_945283395.1. Lineage (GTDB taxonomy): Bacteria > Pseudomonadota > Gammaproteobacteria > Pseudomonadales > Pseudomonadaceae > Entomomonas. The sequence goes on from CALYQH010000020.1 coordinate 3,669, forward strand.
GACAAGGCGTGTTGCTTCTTTATGAATATCGGTTATTTGATTGCCTAAATATTTGGCATTATAGCAGAGCTCTAAATAAGCTTGGTTTTGTAAAGCATTTAAAGCTTCATCTAGAGCATGGCCTACATAAAAATCTTCGCTTTCTTCTCGTAAATCAGCAGGCCCTAGCCGCATAGGGAAAAGGGCACGGGTAACAGTAGCAATAATATCGTTCATTATAGTACGAGAGGGGAGTTCACGTCCTGCACTGTTAGTTCTGCCATGTTCAGAACGCCAAACATCTCTTACTGCTTTTAATTCGCTCACAATTTTTTCTAAATGCCAAGATGTAGTGGCTTTGCAATAGGTATTGTATGTTTTAATAACCATAAATGGCTCCGTTGAATAAACGAATGCTAGCTATAGCCATTACTATTTAAATGCACTTGCTTGTGGACTTGCTTATTGTAGATTATTCAGCAAGCCATTTAACTCAATATTAAATACTAATAGCTATCCATATAAAAGGTAGTAATAATAAACAAAATTGTAATTGAAGAATAAGCAGTTTTATAGTTAATTTTAGTCTAAAAAGTGTTGTAGCCAATAAAAGGCGACTTATCATAATAAGAAGTTAACAACTGTTTGGTTATTGCTAACTGCTTACTGTCGCGCTCAATAAAAATACCAGTTATTAATAGGAAGTAAATTCTTTGTTAGGTTGGTATCTGTTAATTTCGATAGTGATATGAACTAACTCCTTATGAATACTTAATTGATTACGAAAATAATCTGGTGAAGTATTTTCGGAAGTGACTAACCCTATAATACAAGCAAATTTTTCTTTACCAACCCGCCATAGGTGTAGATCACAAACTTTGGCCTGAATAGGGCTGTGCTCTATAACTTGTTTAATTTCTTGAGCAAGAGGTGAACTCATTTCAGCATCTAATAGAATTTTGCCAGAATCACAGATTAAACCATAAGCCCATATTGATACCAAGCAAGCACCAATAATTCCCATAAGAGGATCAAGCCACGCAGCCCCAAAGAACTTGCCCGATAAAAGTGCAATAATAGCTAAGACTGATGTAGCAGCATCAGTAATCACATGAATATAAGCTGCTCGTAAATTCATATCATGATGATGTTCATGAGTAATACTATGCGAGCCATGATGGTGATGATGCCCATCTTTTAACAACCAAGCACAAGCTAGGTTAACTAATAAGCCAATAAAAGCAATAATAATTGCTTGATTATAATGAATTTCCGTAGGTTTTATTAAACGCTCGATCGAGTTGCCAAACATTAATAAGGCGATGAGGACTAGTAAAATAGCACTAGTAAAACTACTTAAAATTTCTATTTTCCAAGAGCCAAAAGTAAATCTTCTATCAAAGGCATATTTTCTTGCAAAGCTATAAGCTAATGCAGCCAGACCTAGAGCTAAAGCATGGGAGCTCATATGCCAGCCGTCAGCTAATAGCGCCATTGAATTAAATACATAGCCTCCGATGATTTCAACTAACATAGTAATAAATGTGAGTAACACGGCTAGTTTAGTTTTTTTCTCGGCAATCGGATTACCTTCATTGAAGAGGTGTGAGTGTTGCCAATTTGCAAGATCTTTATTTAGTAACATTTAACATTACTCTTTTTAATTAATATTATATATACTGTACCCCAGTATAGATTATTTTGTAAATGAGTATTATTTATGTCGCATACAGTTCGAAATAAGAAAAAACTATTAACTAGAATTCGTCGTATTAAAGGGCAGGCTGAAGCATTAGAGAAAGCGCTCGGCAAAGAAGCAGAATGTACAACAATTTTGCAACAAATAGCAGCCATTAGGGGGGCTGTTAATGGTCTGATGGTAGAGGTTTTAGAAGGACATATACGCGAGCATTTAATGGTGGTAGATGACATTTCTTTTGATCAAAGGCAACTAGATGCAGATCAAGTCATAACAGTTTTACGTTCTTATTTGAAGTAGCATCTGTAACATATATTATATAAAGATTTTTATAAATAATCTGCCACGCTATTATAGAATTGAATCATAAACCCATAGCCTATCAGCATGTTGGCTCGGTATTGTCCTTATTGAGAAGCATTTGCTACAGCCAAATAGATGGCTTTTTGAGCCACCTCCTTGCATGAACATATTTTTTGCTGTTATTTTTCCAATGCTTACGCCTAGATTCAGCCATGGTAGGATATTGAGCAAACCTCTCTTTTTTAAATAGCTTTAAGCCCGTTGCTAACAGCTTTATAATCTTGCTAGCTAACAATGGGTAGACTATTTATAACCATGTAGACTATGTATCGTTGAATATCTGTTTGAAGGGACACAGAAGCGAATGTTGTTAATCTCCATCACTATTAATAGCAAAAACTTACTTTGTTATCCACATGGCTAAAAGTCCCTTACGACCTGTTAAATTAATACCTAATGCGAGAAAGACTGGAGAATTATTGTCAAATGCTCCCTAATTTTAACCATAATACAATCAAAATAAACTACAGGGTACAGTTGATCTAACGATCTGTGTTGCCTTTCTATGACGCGTTCAATGACACTTTAAGTCACTCGACTTATTAGTTAGCGATGCTGAAACATCCGCATCATGCGTCTTTTTAAAGAGCAGAGCGATTTCACTATTAGTCATTCCCTTAAAATAAAACGCAAGGATTGGTCTATCCATAGAAGCAATAGGTGTTTGATAGTTTTTAATTAACGGTGATAAAAATATTCCTTTGCTATCTCTTAGCATTTTTAACTCCAGACTAGCATTAGAGCATTTAAGAGTCAATTTTGCTACTACTATTCATTACGCTGATTGGTTGAGCAGGATTAGTCATTTTATCAATGCTTAGATGCCTAATAGACAGGCGTTTAAGGTAGATTCAATCGCTGTAAGCCTTTGCTAGTTATTATTTTATCCTTATAAGTTTTTCATGTTTTTTCGCTTCTTCATGACAGAGTATGTATCTATAGCTAAAAGCAAATTTAACAATAAATACTGCCTTTGTTAGCTAGTAATGATGATATTAATCGAAACTGAAAAGCGCACAAAAAAATTTGACATCAATGATGATGTTGTTTTAGGCTAATTTGATATAGTAGATATCTTTAAAAAGGAATTTTTTTAATATTGTATAACCAAAAATTAACTATTTCTACTCGACTTTAGTATTAATTAAATGGATATAGTAAAAACGAGCATTATTTAAATGAAGGCAAAATGCATTATAGCAAGATCCTCTTTCTTATATGGAATAGTTGCTGGAACTATTACTCTTACTTTTTCTGCAATCACTTATGGGCAACCGCTTATTTATGATGGTTCTATTAGTTCATCGTCTGCCCAGCTTGAAAAGGCCTCTTCTGCATTGCCTAATAGCAAGCAATCGTTGGGTATCTCCGATGAAGATCAGGGGCTAATATATAGAAATTTTGGCAGTTCAGTCACATCGGGGGCTGATCTGGTTATTGACTACTCCAGTGGAACACCACCACAGTTTGTGATTGGTGGATTTAATGACCAAGGTGATGGCACTGAAGTTAAAACTAACAGGGTGACCATTACCAAGGGAGATGTGCAAGGCCCCGTTTACGGAGGCTTGTCATTTGTAAGCAAGATTTTTGCTGATGTTGATAAATCCAGCTATCCAGTCATTCCCGATAACTCAGCAGATGAACAAAGTACTAGTTATAATAATAAGCAGACTGTTAATCATAATCAGGTTAAAGTTAAAGGTCATGTAACCATATCAAACGGTGATGTTCATGGGGGAAATGTCCGCTACTGGAACCAAATAGCTAACGTCACAGCAGGTACCGTCCAATTAGACTCATCCATATCCCAATACGTCGCTGCCTCCGCCACCGCCGAGGCATTCGCAGTATCCACTGGTAACGCATCCGCTGATGAAAACAAAGTGTTGGTAAGGCAAGGGGGTAAGGTTGACAAGGGTATCTATGGCGGTAGAGTGACAATAAGGGCCTGCGACAGGTGATGCCAAAGCAGGTAACACTACAGGAGTTAACTCCAGTTCCTGGCATGCCTAGGCTACCGCCACCGCCTCCATCCTCACCCACACCCAAGCTGGAGGCTCTGCTAATGGTAATAAGGTGGTTATAGAGGATTTTGTTAACATAAAAAATAGCGATCCAAAACGTCAGGATGGCCTTATATCTGGCGGCAATATCGTTATCAATACTAGCGCTGGGAATGCTGACAATGCCTCTATCACCGCTTCCTCCTCAGCCATCGCTAACGATCGCAACCAACATACAGACTCAAAAGCTTTCGCCAACGCCAAGGTTACATCTTTTGCCGGCGCCACTGCCACCGCGAATGACAACAAAGTGACTATAGGGCAAAAGGCTCTAATTGACTTGGGTATCACTGGTGGTAGTTTGACAATATTTACTAATGCAGGTAACGCCACAGCAGGTAATGCCAAAGCAAAGAACAACAGCATCAACGACGCATCTGCCTCTATAGAGGTAGATGCCAAAGCTATTGCCACGGCTTCTACCAATGTCAGTGAAGCTGCTGCTAATAACAGCCAAGTGGATGTGCAAGGGGCTAACACTATCATTAGCAATGGAGTGATAGGCGGTAATGTGGTAATAAGGACTAGGGCAGGTAACGCCACAGCAGGTAAGGCCACAGCAGAGAACAACAGCATCAACAACGCATCTGGCGCTATAGATGCCTATGCAGATGCTACTGTCAATGCTTCTGCCAATGTCAGTGCAGAGGCTAATAACAACCAAGTGATTGTGCAAGGGGCTAACACTACCATTAGCAGAGGGGTGATAGGCGGTAATGTGCTAATAACGACTATAGCCGGTGATGCCACAGCAAGTGACGCTATAATCAATAACGCCTATGCTCCCAATGCCGACATTCTCGCTGATGCTACCGCCCTCACCAGTGCCACCACCACAGGCAAGGTATCCACTGATGAAAACAAAGTGTTGGTGGGGCAAGGGGTTATCGTTAGGGGGGGTGTCGTTGGTGGTAAGGTGGAGATAAAGACTGAAGCAGGTAGCGCCTCAGCAGGTAAGATCAGCACTGCAGCCAAGGTAGATGCCTCCCAACTCAACAACTTGGCAACCGTCTCTGCCATCAACAACATATCTGCATCCGCCAATGGCAACACAGTGACTATAGAACAAGGGGCTCAAGTTGAAGGTAATATCGCGGTCGGTCAGATACGCCTAGATCTAGATACTGGTAATGCTAATGACGGCCAACTAGTTAATGGTGTTACCACAACAGGAGATGCTAAAGTAACTATTGATGTTTCAAATACACAACTTCAAGCAAATCACAACCAAATCTATATGGATGGTCTGATTGGGACCGGCCATATCTATGGCGGCTATATCGGATTTAATATAGATCCGAAAAGTAATGATACTGTTAGCCTTATCAAAACAGTGTCTAACGTGCAGGCAATAAACAATATCATTACTATTGGAGAACATGCTGAATTTGCACAGTCAAACAGCTCCCTTTATGGGTGGGGATTTACATTACAACTTGGGCTTTGCCCCTGAAAGTTATGGTGTGTTTACGGGTAATACGCTTAACTATGCGGCTAGAAAACCTGCGATATTTGATACAGTTGCCAATTTCGCAAAATATAACTTTACCTTAACTCCTGATAACGCTAACTCTCCCACGCCATTAATTAGTGCGACTAACATTGTTTTAGGTTCTGACTCATCCAATATCAGCGATGGCAGTAGAACCTCTTCAGATATTTCTGTCGTAGGTATTCACTCAGGTAAGATATTATCAGCAGGTGATCACTTTATTTTAATGCAATCCAACGGCACATTTACTGTTAATGGCAGCACGAACACCCCTATCGTATCACTAGCGCAACAGGGTATATCGCTTTTGTATGATGTTCAAACCGAGATTGACTCAAACAATAAGCAAGTTACTGCAACCATTTTGAATCGTCATGGCGGTTCAGCTGGAGCTTATATTAGAACCAATCCTCAACTTAAAGCGCTATCTGAAGGACATCTATCAGCACTAACTCAGCTTACTGAAGGGGCAGACGTTGTTGCTTATGATATTTTTGATAAAATACAAACTAGAAGTGACAACAGTTTCACACCGCTCATTATAAAATCGGGTAGCCGTAATCGTTATAATAGTGGCTCCCATATAAAAACTAATGACTCTCTATTTGTGGGAGGTGTCACTTACACAAATGCAAAGTTAAAAACAGCAGCCTTTATTGAAATGGGTAGAGGGAACTACGATACCTATAGTAGTTTCTATAAGGTAGCCAATACCCATGGCAGTGGCCATAATAAATACACTGGGTTAGGCGTTGTAGCAAAATATCAGTTTACTCATGGGTTATATACTGACGGATCATTACGTTTTGGTCGTAGTCATAATAAATTTAGCTCCAATGATATTCGAAATATCGCTACAGGCGAACGAGCCAAATATAGTATAAATTCTCCATATATTAGTGCCCATGTAGGTACGGGCTATATTTTTAGCCTAGATAAGGCTAATACGTTAGATTTTTAACAAAATACTTATGGACACATCTAGCCAGTAAAAATGTAATAATAGCGTCTGACCCTATTCATTTCGATGCAATTGAATCCCGTAGAGTTAGATTCCAGAGTGATTTTACACATCAATATAGCGAAAATATTGCCTTTAATGTAGGTTTAGGTTATGAGTATGAATTTGGTTCAAAGGCTAATGACACCACTTATTACAATTTTAAGATTGAAGCTCCAAGTATCAAAGGAGTAAAAGGTGTGGCCACTATAGGCTTAGTAGCAAAACCTAATGCTAATTCCCCTTGGAAATTTAATATTAACTTACAAGGATATAGCGGTAAACGCCAAGGAGGGGCAGGTAGTGTTATGATTAATTATGCGTTCTAAGTACTTGTAGATAGACCCTAGAGGAGATGACAAGATTTATTGAGGCATTCATCAGTAAGTGGCTGTATAGGCTTTTTACAGCCACTCTAGTAAT
>CALYQH010000021.1 GCA_945283395.1 uncultured Ventosimonas sp.
ATGATTTTATCCACTAAGAGATAATCAGGTGCCACGCATGTTTGGCCACAGTTAATAAATTTACCTCTAGTAATATTTTGTACAGCTTGATCTAAATTAGCGTCAGCACAAATAATGGTAGGGCATTTTCCGCCTAATTCTAATACAACAGGAGTCAAATGTTCAGCTGCTGCCTTCATTACAACTTTCCCTACTAGGGGGCTACCAGTAAAGAAAATAAAATTAAAAGGTAATGATAACAAAAAGCTATTTTCTTCAACCGCACCTTGCACTACCCATAGATAATCTAGTGGAAATATTTCATTGATTACTCTTTCAATAATAGCAGCACAAGCTGGGGTATTTTCAGAAGGTTTCAATATAGCAGTACAACCACTTGCGATGGCGCCTATTAAAGGAGCAAATGTTAAGTTTATAGGGTAGTTAAAAGGACCTATGATATAGCTTACGCCAAAAGGTTCTCTTCTAATAGCTAATTCGGAAGGTTTAAGAAATTCATCTACTTCAGTGGCTTGTTCCAAATCCCATTCATCTAAGTTATCTAAGGCATAATTAATTTCTCCAATCACTACGCCTATTTCGAAGGTATCTATCTCTTCTTTAGTTTTGCCTAAATCATCTTTCAATGCTTGATAGATAGCTTCTGTATTACTAATTATAGCTTGCTTAAGCTTTTGTAAAGCTTCTTTTCTGAAGTGGATATCCCGAGTTTTAGATGTGGCAAAGAAATGTTGTTGACTCTTAAATATATTATTTATTTTATCTTTTAATAAGATATCCACATTGAACCTCCAGAAACAATTTTTAAAGTTAAGCTTAAAGTAAAAGATGAATAAAAGTAGCAAGGTGCTAACTATGTTTCGTTGAAATATTTTAGAGTTACTTAATTATGATTAGTTCAGGATTGAATTCGTTGTATTGATTATACATCAAATTAACAAGGAGATATAGGGAAATGAAGTGATATCCCCTAATATTAAAGATGATATTAGGGGATTTATTAAGCTATCCTAATGAAGTCCAATTTAATACCATTGACCAAAGCGGCGAATATAAAAGGTTTTCATACCCTGCGCCACTAAACAATAGCATATTAAAATGGCTCCCAACCAAGGAAAATAAGTCCAAGGCAAAGGTTGTAAACCTATTATAGTTCCTAGCGGCGAGAAGGGAATATAAATTCCTATCACCATTACTAACCCTGTCATAACTAATACTGGAAAGGCTGCCGTACTTTGAATAAAAGGTATTTTCTGGGTACGTAGCATATGAACTACTAAAGTTTGAGATAGTAAACCCTCAATAAACCAGCCTGATTGAAATAAAGATTGGAGCTCAGGGGTATTAGCGGAAAAAATATACCACATCACAGCAAATGTGGTAATATCAAAAATAGAAGATGTAGGGCCTATCCAAAGCATAAAGCGACCAATATTTTTAGCATCCCATTTCTTTGGTTTACATAAAAATTCTTTATCCATCCTATCCCATGGTAATGAAAGTTGAGAGATATCATATAATAAATTCTGGATAAGTAAGTGAATAGCTAGCATGGGTAAGAAGGGTAGGGTAATACTAGCAACTAATACAGAAAAAACATTACCAAAGTTCGAACTAGCTGTCATATTAAGATACTTCATGATATTACCGAAAGTTTCACGCCCTTTAATGACACCTTCTTCTAGCACCATTAGATTCTTCTCAAGTAAAATAATATCGGCTGATTCTTTTGCAATATCGGTTCCTGTATCTACAGAGATACCTACATCAGCATCTTTTAAAGCAGGTGCATCATTGATGCCATCGCCTAAAAAACCAACAGTATGACCATTACTTTGTAAGGCTTTTAATACCCGAGATTTTTGTAATGGAGTTAATTTTGCAAAAATACTATGTTCTTCAACCTGTTTTAGTAATTCTTCATCGCTTAATGTATCAATAGTACGGCCTAATAAAGGAGTACCTCCTTCAAGACCTACTTCGCGACAAATTTTACTAGTAATAATGGGATTATCACCCGTTAACACTTTTACTGCGACCCCATTTTCTTGAAGTGCGGTAATAGCTGCATTAGCTGAATCTTTTGGTGGATCTAAAAAGGTTAAAAAGCCTTCTACTATTAAATCTGCCTCATCGGAAACTTTATATTCTTTACGTTGATCATTTTCATCTAAGATCCGAGTGGCTAATATCAATACTCTAAAGCCATCATTATTATATTGATCAGCCAAACTTAATAGTTTTTGACGATGGGGTGTTGTTAATTCTACAATTTGATCATTGATTCGGACATGAGTAGTTACAGCCAACATTTCTTCGACAGCACCTTTACAGACTAAGAGGCGTTGTTGCTGTGATTTGACTATTACAGATAGACGACGACGTACAAAATCAAAAGGTAATTCATCTATCTTGTGCCATTCTTTCGGTTTTCTAAACTCTGGATGCTGTTTAGCAAAACGGACAATAGCTTTATCCATCAAATTTTTAACACCACTTTGGTGATAGCTATTTAGCCATGCTAATTCTAATATTTTGTCTTGGTTATTACCTTCTATATCTACATGACGTTCTAGGATAATTTTATCTTGGGTTAAGGTGCCTGTTTTATCAGTACAAAGTACGTCCATCGCTCCAAAATTTTGAATAGCGTTAAGTCTTTTGACCACTACTTTGCGGCGGGACATGGCTATAGCCCCTTTAGCTAGATTTGCACTAACTATCATAGGAAGCATTTCTGGAGTTAATCCGACAGCAACGGCTAAGGCGAACATAAAAGCTTCTGTCCAATCTCCTTTACTGAAGCCATTAATAAAAAATACCACAGGAACCATTATTAGCATAAAACGAATAAGTAGCCAGCTTACGCTATTAACGCCTCTATCAAAGGCAGTTTGTGTTCTTGAACCAACAATAGATTTAGCTAAAGATCCAAAGTAAGTATTAGCACCAGTAGCTACTACCACTGCCGTGGCTGTACCACTTACTACATTAGTACCCATAAAACAAATATTGGGTAAATCAAGAAGATCACAATCATCTGATGATATAGCAGTATCGGTAGTTTTTTGCTGTACATGACTTAAAGTATCGTATTTTTCAATAGGGATAGATTCTCCCGTTAATACGGCTTGGCTGATGAATAAATCGCGTGATTCAATTAAGCGTACATCAGCTGGAATCATGTCGCCAGCTGATAACTGGACTATATCACCAAGCACAATGTCCTTCATGGAAATTTCCTGAAGTTTCGGATTAGCATTTTCTTTGTTACGACGTAATACTGTAGCTGTTGTGCGAACTAGTGCTTTCAATGCAAGAGCTGCTTTAGCAGAACGGTATTCTTGCCAAAAGCTCATAAGCCCACTTATTAGAGCTAAGGTAATAACTATAATAACTTCTGTTAGATCTGTTTTATCACCAGCTTTAAAAGGTATCCAAAAATCAGTATAGAAACTGATCATAGCTAAAGTGAACAATACATAAATGAAAGGGTTGTTGAATGCTTTTATAAGTTGTATGAAAGCAGCAGGTGTTTTATCTTGGGCTACTTCATTCGCACCATCACGTAATAATCTAGCTTTCGCTTCTGTTTGATTTAGTCCGTCGCGGCTGGTTGTTAAATTATCTAAAGTTCTTTCTAAACTATTTTGCGCTTCATTAATTGCAGGAATAGTTACTTTTTTAATATTACGATTGTCTAGAGATTGACAAGTTTTAATAATTCTAGTCATTGTTTGCTCCTGTGTTAGCTTAGCAACAGGAACATTGACTAATCATTTATAGACAAATGAAATCCACGTTGCTCAAGTAGCAAATGAAAATTGTATAGAACAAAAAGGTTGTAAATATTTCTAAAAATCGCCTTTGCGATTCTGGTTCAACAGATATACTTGGTGGTTCTTCCATTACCTACTCCTAAAAATATAAGAACTAATTATTAACTCAATTAAAGTGAGTTTATTAATATATAAAAAATAGATGGCTAACCGCTGAATAAAGAATTACTTTTAATTCCGTTATAAGAATTAAAGAATTACATTTAAGCTAATTGCTGTTTTTGAGTATTGAATTACCTGTTCATAGCTAGGCTAAATTCTGGTAAAACATTAACAACACGTTTTACTAGCAAGAAAGCACACGAGAAACTTATATAGGATATAAAAATGATATGAAATGCGTTGAAATTTTCATATTATTCACCTATTCTCTTCACTTGTTAATATATGAATAGACCAATCTATTTAATTTATAACATTACACTTAATCTAGATAATTATAGCAATCTACTCTGCTCATTGTCCATAATAATTAATTATTTACGCTTCCAATAGTTGGTTTAAAAAGACATATACTTTTTAATGCCCCGCGATTTTATGCTCTAATATCGAGTGCGTCAAGCTATTTATTTATTGATAAGCTTGATGATTCTACAAAAAATTAAATGAACAAATAACAAATTAATTCTAATTTAGGACGAGCCTTATTTAAGTGGATTTACCTAAGCTTTGGTTTAAGCTTAGTTGATATATTACTGCCTAACTAAATTAACTTGGTTATTGATAAGTTATGGACATAGCAAGGTATAGAGCATAGTATAAACAATAGGGTTAAGGTTGGAGATATATCATGAGTCAACTTTTTACATCTTTTCAATTAGGCCAACAAAAGCTACAAAATCGTATAATCATTCCTCCCATGTGTCAGTATTCTGCAAGAGATGGTCAACCTACTGCATGGCATACTATGCATTATGGTGCACTTTCACATTCGGGGTCCAGTTTGTTAATATATGAGGCTACCGCTGTGTGTCCTGAAGGTCGCCTATCTCCTTATGATTTAGGCTTATGGGATAATAGCACCGAATTAGCTATGGCTAAGCTTTTAAAGTCCATTAAACAATATTCATCTATCCCTTTGGCTGTACAATTAGTTCATGCCGGACGTAAAGGTTCTATGCCAGAACCATGGAAAGAAGCGGTATATATAACTCCAGAACAAAGTGGTTGGAAAACTGTAGCGCCTTCAGCTATTGCTTTTGATACTAATTACGATACACCAAAAATGCTAACTCAAGCAGAAATAGATACTATCATTAACCAATTTGTTGAAGCAGCAAGAAAAGCTGATAAGGCAGTTTTTGATATGATAGAGTTGCATGTTGCTCATGGTTATTTAATACATCAATTTTTATCTCCTTTAAGTAATCAACGTAGTGATCAATATGGAGGATCTATTGAAAATAGAATGAGATTCGCCCTTGAAATTTTTAAAGCTGTTCGTGATGTTTTTCCTGCTGAAAAAGCTGTTGGAATGCGCATTTCTGCTACAGATTGGGTAAAAGGTGGTTGGGATCTTAATCAATCGTTAAACTTAGCCGCTACTTTAAAAAAGCTAGGGTGCAGTTTTATACATGTCTCATCAGGTGGATTGCACGTAGACCAGCAAATTCCAGTTGGCCCTAATTATCAAGTACCCTTCGCACAAGTTATTAAGCAGCAAGTGGGGATGCCTACTATTACAGTTGGTCTTATTACTGAACCAATTCAAGCGGAAGCAATAATAGGAACTGCTCAGGCAGATATGGTCGCAATAGGACGTGGGATAATTTATAATCCGCATTGGGTTTGGCATGCGGCTGCAAAGTTAGGAGCACAAATAGTAATACCCCCTCAGTATTTACGTTGTCAGCCTCATCAATATAGCAATTTATTCAAATAAAAAAGAGAGAATAACTCTCTTCTTACTGATATCATTTAATTGGCATTAATTGTTTAAAAAACATTCTAGCGTCAGTAATTGTCAATTATACAAATGCCTGTAATATGGTTTTTAAGTTAATTAAATTTTTTCTCAGATGATATTAAACTTTTAAAACCTAATCGAGAAAGTTCTAAATTAATAATACTATATACAACTCTCGGATCATCTTGTTTTAATACATCTTTAAGTATTTCTTTCGACTTATCAAAAGATAACTGTCTTAATATCCATTTGACCTTAGGTAGATTAGTTGCATTCATAGATAAGGAATCGAATCCCATTGCCATCAATAAGATAGCTGCTATCGGGTCTCCTGCCATTTCACCACAAATACTTATCGGCTTACTTTGGGCATGACAATCTTTTACCGTTTTATATAAACTATGTAAAACGGCCGGGTGGTAGTAATTATAGAGATCCGCAACTCGTGCATTATTACGATCAACAGCCAAGAGATATTGGGTTAAATCATTAGAACCTACCGAAATAAAATCTACTTCCTTAGCTAAAGTAGCTGTTAAAAATACGGCACTAGGCACCTCTATCATCAACCCTATAGGTGGCATAGGAACGTTAACGCCTTCTTCTTTGATCTCATACCATGCCCTATTAATTAATCTTAAAGCATGTTCTACTTCATGGATAGAAGAGATCATAGGTAATAGAATACGTAAATTTTCTAAATTTTCATTGGCCTTTAACATGGCCCTAATTTGTAAAATAAAAATTTCAGGGTGATCCAAAGTAATACGAATACCGCGCCATCCTAAAAAGGGATTTTCTTCTTCTATGGGGAAATAGGGTAAACTTTTATCACCACCTATATCTAATGTTCTCATGGTAACAGGCAGAGGATAAAAGGCTTCTAATTGTTCTCTGTAAATCGTTGTTTGCTCTTTCTCACTTGGGAAACTTGAACTCATCATAAAAGGTACTTCTGTACGATATAAACCAACTCCTTCTGCACCTCTTTGCTGAGCTTTACCTACATCGCCTTGTAAACCAGTATTAACCCATAATGAAAGCTTATGACCATCTGGGGTTATACAAGGTAAATCCCGTAATATACTTAAACTGGCTAATAATTGTTTTTCTTCTTCAGCTAGATTTAAAAAGTATTGGCATAATTCATTACTTGGATTAATGATAACCTCACCGAAAAAGCCATTAACTATAATTTTTAAACCATCCATTTTCCTATAAGGTAAGCCAACAACACCCATTACGGCAGGAATTCCCATCGCTCTTGCTAGAATAGCTACATGTGAATTACTAGATCCCGAAAGAGAAACTATACCTACCAGCTTTTCTTCTGGCACCTCACTAAGCATAGTAGGACTAATTTCTTCACTTACTAAGATGGTATTAGCTGGATATTCCGTATTCTCATGATCTTGTTTTTGTAGCTGAGCGAGTAATCTCCTGCCAATATCTTTAATATCTGTGGCACGCTCTTTTAAATAAGAGTCATCCATTGCCTCAAAACGGTGTACATATTGTGATATTACTTCCCTAATAGCACCTTGTGCCCATTGCCCATTTCTAATAGTTTTTTCTATATCTCCCATTAGTGATGCGTCATCCAACATAAGGAGATAAGCATCAAATAGAGCTAATTCATCGGGGCGTAATTGTTTAGCTAATTTGGTTGATGTTTTCTGAATATTTTTACGTACTGTCTCAATAGCTTCATTAAATAAATCTAGCTCCACTTGAATTTCTTTAGTTTTCCTATCAGGTACAGCCTCTAAATCAGCAGGAGGTAAAACAACTACTGCTTCACCTATAGCTGCTCCTTTAGCCCCTATAACTCCAGTAAAGCGAACTTCTTGGGCATATTTTGAGGTAACGCTACCAGAAGCTTCGGCTTGAGCTATGACCGTAGCTAGTTGCGTACCCATAGTTACAATAAAAGAAACTTCTTCTTCGCTAAATTCGCGACGTTCTTTTTGTTGTACCACCAAAACCCCTAATACTTGTCCATTATGAATAATAGGGGTTCCTAAAAAAGCAGAGTAACGTTCTTCCCCAGTATTAGGAAAATAACGGTATTGGGGATGATCGGATGCATTGGGTAAATTTAAAGGCTCTTGTCTAGTTCCCACAAATCCCACTAATCCCTCATCACTTTGTAAATGTACTTTACCTGTAGCCCTTTTGTTAAGTCCTTCTGTAGCCATCAATATGTATTGATCTGTCTGGGCATCTAATAAATAGACCGAACAAACTTGAACAGACATAGTTTCTTTGATGCGCAATACGATAATGCCAAGAGCTGTTTTTAGATCTTTAGCATTACCTGCTTCTTGAACAATTTTGCGCAAGAGGTCAAGCATTGAAGTACTACTCCACGTTATTTACCAATGAGGGGCTCTTAAGATTAGTTCTTTCATGGCTCGCCGATAAACTTCTCTTTTAAAATTTACCACTTGTTTTAGTGGATACCAATAGCTAACCCACTGCCAATTATCAAATTCTGGCTTTTCTCCGTTAGTTAAGCAAATTTTTTCGTCATTTGTTAATAATTTTAACAGAAACCACTTTTGTTTTTGACCAATACAACGAGGTTGAGTTCTTGACCTAATTAACCAATCAGGTAATCTATAGCGTAACCAGCCTCCCGTACAGGCCATAATTTTTACATCACTTTCACACAACCCAACTTCTTCATATAACTCTCGAAATAAAGCGTCTTCTGGTTTCTCCCCAGTTTGAATACCACCTTGTGGAAATTGCCATGCGTCTTGGTGAATACGTTTTGCCCATAATACTTGGCCTAGGTTATTTGAAAGGATGATACCAACATTCAGGCGAAAGCCATCTGAATCTATCACGGCTATAACCTCCAAAATTTATTAATAACATTGTTCCATAAAATAGTTAGTTGCAAAAGCAGATAATATCAATCAATCGTAAATATTCTTTAAAAAATAAACATCTTCTCATGACGAGTTATTTTTTAATTGTTAAAATCATTTTTTAACTAGCAGAGTATGAATATGAAACTTGCTTTATTTGATTTAGATAATACTTTACTTGCGGGTGATAGTGATCATGGCTGGGGAAATTGGCTTTGTGATAAAGGTATTGTAGATAAAGCTTATTATCAACAAAAAAATGATGAGTTTTATCAAAACTATATAGCTGGTAACTTAAACGTTACAGATTATTTGAGTTTTACTCTAACAGTACTAAAAGAACATTCCATAGCACAACTCAATGAGTGGCATAAAGCTTTTATGCAGGAAGTAATAGAGCCTATAATATTAAAAAAGGCTGAAGAGCTACTTGCTAGACAACGTCGGCAAGGTTATAAATTAGTCATAGTGACCGCGACTAATCGTTTTGTTACAGCCCCTATAGCAAAACGTTTAAAAGTTGATGATCTAATAGCAACTGAATGTGAAATAAAAAATAATAAATATACTGGGGAAGTTATAAATACACCTTGCTTTCAAGAAGGTAAGGTAATACGTGTTAAGAGTTGGCTAAAGCAACATAATGCAAGCATGGCAGGAAGTTACTTCTATAGTGATTCTATTAATGATCTGCCTTTGTTATCAATAGTTGATAATCCCGTGGCTGTTGATCCTGATGATAAACTTAGAGCTATAGCAGAAAAAAATCATTGGTCTGTTATCTCATTAAGGGATTAAATAGTTTTGCACATAGTTGTAGCTAAAGCGCTTAGGTTTAAGCAAGGAATTATTATTTTTAAGTAAGATATGAATGAAACATTATTTTTAATTAAATACTTATTAAATATTATTAAGAACCTTTGATGATAAAGAAACTTAAAATACATGCTAACTCAAAGAATGGCAAACTGTTATTATTTAATAAACCTTATAATGTGTTAGCGCAATTTACTGACGAGCTAGGCCGAAAAACTCTCAAAGATTTTATTCAAGTTTCAGGTGTTTATCCCGCAGGGCGTTTAGACAGGGATAGTGAAGGTTTGTTAATATTAACCAATAATGGAAAATTACAAGCACGAATAGCTAATCCTATGTTTAAACTGCCTAAAACTTATTGGGTGCAAGTGGAAGGTAAAGCTAGTGAACAGCAATTACTACAATTGCAAAAAGGAATAATGTTAAAAGATGGTTTAACCTTGCCTGCCGAGGTGAATGTGATAGCTGAGCTTGATTTATGGCCGCGAAATCCACCAATACGTTCTCGTAAAACTATACCTACCAGTTGGCTCTCTTTGACCATTAGAAAGGGCCGTAATAGACAAGTAAGACTTATGACAGCTGCAGTTGGTTTAACTACCTTAAGACTTGTTAGAGTGAGTATTGGCTCATGGAAACTTGATGACCTAACCGTAGGTGAGTGGCGAAAAGAAGCAGCTATTTTCCCTGTAAGTAATTAATAATTCCCTGTGCGGTTGCATAGCCAGTTGAGAAACAGCCAGTTAAAAGATAACCGCCTGTAGGGGCACTCCAATCTAACATTTCTCCAGCACAAAAGACAGGGGGAAGTTTTTTTAACATTAATTGTGGGGTAAGCTCCGTAAAACTTACGCCACCAGCAGTGCTGATAGCTTCGGTTATAGGTCTTGCTTTAACAAGTCGTAGCGGAAGAGCTTTTAAAAGCCTAGGTAGCTCACTAAAATTTAGCAATG
>CALYQH010000022.1 GCA_945283395.1 uncultured Ventosimonas sp.
TCAGAATTTTATAGATAAAGATTATAATGAAGCAAAAAGAGAATAAAAATTAGTCCATAATATAGCTATGGATAGTTGTTAAAGCTAGGCGTTTCTATCATAGATTTACAGTTAAAAAGCGAGTTGTAGAAGCTAATATAAAAATAGATAAAAGTTATGTCTTGAGTTTATGTTGGTTTCCCCAACGACACATCTTATCCAGTACGGGCATTAGCGATTTACCTTTGTTGGATAAACTATATTCTACTTTAGGGGGAATTTGAGGGTATTCTTTTCTAATGATGAGGTTGTCTTTTTCCAATTCTTTTAAGGTATTACTCAATGTCTTAAAGGAGATAGTGCCAATGCAGCGTTTAAGCTCATTAAATCGCATGACCGGCTGATTTTCATTTAGCAAATAGAGAATAATCATCTTATATTTACCCCCTATCAGCGACAGGGTATAACTAAAACCAGTATCTTTAATATTGATACCAGTTGGGCTACAAGTACTTTTTTTCATTTAAACTCTCCCTTAGGATAGTATATAACCTAGCTGCGTATACTTCTTTAAAATATTAGTTTACCCTATACTTAGCAAACCTAACTAAATTTTAATTAGAAGAGATATATTAAATGAAAACATTGGTAGTAGTAAGTCACCCTAACATTGAAGAGTCGATTGTAAATAAGCGATGGATTGAAGAATTAAAAAAGTATCCAGAGTTGTTTACTGTGCATGAAATATATAAGGCTTATCCTACTAAGATAATAGATGTGGCAAAAGAGCAAGCACTAATAGAAGCTCATCAATGTCTTGTTCTACAATTCCCTTTATATTGGTTTAATTGTACTCATTTACTTAAAAAGTGGTTAGATGATTTATTTACCTATGGTTGGGCTTATGGTTCAACAGGTAATAAATTAGTAAATAAAAAAGTAGGATTGGCTGTTTCAGCAGGAATAAAGTGTGAAGATTTTAGTAAGGAAGGGCGTTATCTTTATACCTTAGAAGAAATTTTACGTCCTTTTGAGATAACGATGAATTACGTAAAAGCA
Source organism: uncultured Ventosimonas sp. (assembly GCA_945283395.1). Taxonomy (GTDB): domain Bacteria; phylum Pseudomonadota; class Gammaproteobacteria; order Pseudomonadales; family Pseudomonadaceae; genus Entomomonas. The sequence continues at coordinate 1,039 of CALYQH010000022.1, forward strand.
GCTTACCAGAACCTATTCGTCTTTTATGGAGCAGAGTATCCCGAAAATTTAGTACCAGCTAGTTTAAATAAGAGTGCTATAGACTATATTCATTATTTGACGAAATTGAGCACACTTAACTAAGAGGTTAATTAACTCATAATAATAGAAAAAGTAACTAACATGAATAGAAATAATAAGCACTGTATTAAAATAAAAAGTTAAAACTTGAATTAGTTGTTATTTATATTTATTATTTGCAGAGCTAAAAATTTCATAAAAATAAATGTTATATGGTAACAGCTAGAAAATAAAGAATATCCTTGCCAATAAAGTAGCTTTTTTACTATTTCATTTTATAACCCAATTGCTGCCATAGTTGATAACTAGCAATAGCTACTGTGTTAGATAAATTTAAACTACGGCTATTGGCTTGCATAGGCAGCTTTAATTTCTGTTGAGGTGGGAGGCTATCGAGAATATTGGCAGGAAGTCCCCTTGTTTCTGGGCCAAATAATAGTGCATCTCCTGCTTGATAGTTTACTTCGCTAAAGAGGGTAGTTGCCTTAGTGGTAAAGGCAAATAATCTAGGATTCTGCAGATGGGTTAAACAAGTGGCTAGATCATCATATTGTTTTATTTGTGCAAATTCATGATAGTCTAGTCCCGCTCTTCGCAACCTTTTATCATCTAAGATAAAACCTAATGGTTTGATGAGGTGGAGATGGCAACCAATGTTAGCGCATAGCCTGATAATATTGCCCGTATTGGGAGGAATTTCTGGCTGAAATAGAATAATATGAAACATAAATTGCGAATTTAATTAGCTAACTATCAATTTAAATTTGCTATCTTATACGAAAATGTAAAAAAAATGTTAAAAATAAAGTGGCTGCTAATTATTCCTTTATAATAGTTCCATTATGAAAATACTAGTTATTGAAGATAATAAAGACATTTTAGCTAATATAATAGACTACCTATCTATTAAAGGTTATGACACAGATTGTGCTCAAGATGGTTTGGCAGGTTTAAATTTAGCCATTAGTAATTATTATGATCTTATAGTTCTTGATATTATGTTGCCCCGTATGGATGGTATTGAAGTGTGTAACCAATTAAGGGCTAATAGAAAAAATGTGCCTATTATTATGTTAACGGCTAGAGACTCTATAGATGATAGATTGATAGGTTTTAAAGCAGGCGCTGATGATTACTTAATAAAGCCTTTTGCTTTGGTAGAATTAGTGGCTAGGATAGAGGCTATTATTAGACGAAGTCAGGGAGATGATAAGTTTTTTCTACAAGTGGCTGATTTAACATATGATCTTGATACTTGTATTGTACGAAGAGCAGAGGTAACTTTAAAATTAACCCCTTTGTCTTTGCGATTATTAGAATTACTCATGAAAAAGAGCCCACATGTTGTGCGACGTGAGGTTCTGGAGCAGCAAGTATGGGGTGATGATTTACCTGACACAGATATTTTACGAAGTCATATTCATCAATTACGCCAAATCATAGATAAGCCTTTTGCTAAACCATTGTTATATACAGTTCCTAAAATAGGTTATAGATTAGCGGAATCAGAGAATGAGTCTTAAGCAACCGCTAAAAAGACGTATTGTTATTGCTTTTTTTATCATGACACTAGTGGTAGCAGGTACTTCTTCTATAAGTATTTTTATCATAGTACAAATGTTAGAAGAGCATTTTGTTTCACAAGAATTAGGGGAGAATTTACAGGATATTTTAGATAGCCATTTGGCCCCTGATGAGATTGCAAAGTTAGGTAAACATTCTAAGTTTTATACGACTAATGCTTCATTCAAGTTACCTATACCTGATGATTTTTATGAAACAAAGGAAGGTTTCTCAGAGGTTTTATTAAGGAATGGTAAGTCTTTTTATGCATTCAAAAAAGTTATTGATGATGAAGTTTATCTGTTAATAAAAGATCAAACAGAATTTGAACATAGAGAGCAGATACTTATTACTGTGGTATTTATAGGTTTTATAAGTTCTTTAGTTATCGCTTGGTTGTTAGGTAATTTATTAGCCAATAGAATATTAATTCCTGTGATTAAACTAGCCTCAGAAGTTGAGAACAATGATCATTTAAATCAGTTAGGTAGTCAAACCAAGTTACATTTAGAGTATGCCGATGATGAAGTAGGACAACTAGCAGCAGCTTTTGATAAAGCGTTTAATGAACTTAATTCATCATTGGAGCGAGAGCGGCTATTTACTAGTGATGTTAGTCATGAATTAAGAACACCTTTAATGATAATAGCCTCAAGTTGTGAGTTATTACTAGACAATAAGAATATGCCTACAACACTCTACAATAAAATACAAAGAATTAATCTAGCTAATAAAGAAATAGATGAATTAGTACAAACTTTTCTGGTGCTAGCTCGTGCTCCTAATGAGGAGGTGGTTGGTGAGCAGACTAGCCTATTGGCAGTAGCAGAGGAGCAAGTAGCAAGCTGGCGGGCTAAGTTTTGGGAAAAAAAGATTTATTTTGAATTAATAGTTAAAGCGACGAATAGTCAAGTTTATAATAAAATTCTATTAAAAACAGTCATTTCTAACTTGTTACGTAATGCACTGCACTATACCGAGCATGGTGAAGTAAAATTAGTCATAAATAATGATATTTTTTCTGTGGAAGATACCGGTATTGGTGTGCCTGAAGAGCAACGCCAAGCTATCTTTCAAGCCTTTGTGAGGGGAGATAATTCAAACAGGGGGGAAGGTTTAGGGTTAGGGATTTCTATTGTTAAACGTGTCTGTTCCCATGAAGGATGGCAGGTGAAGATGATATCAAAGCTGACCGGGGGAAGTATTTTTACTGTTATATTACAAAGCTAAATGAATAATGCGCTTTATTCTATTAGTTAACTACAGTTATAATGATTTGCATAATAGATTATTAGTTGTTATTTAGGTAAGGCACTTTAAAATTACCTCATCCATAAGCAATTTATTGTTTATGCACTTTATACTATTGAGTAATTATATTATGAAACCTGCGTCTATTTTGTGGATAATTTTGTTGGCTTGCATTGTCGTATTTAGCTCTTCCCTTTATGTTATTCGTGCGTCCTGCTATAACAGGACAGTGGCTGAGATAACTAAGCAACAATTAAGTGATAGAAATAAAGATTGTAAGCCTAGTTTAAATGTTTCTTTAGAAGCTAAACAATTAGCGTCTCATATTTATTTTTCGCTCATGTTTATTATTCCAATACTAATTTTCGTGTGTTTTGTAATAAGCTTTAAACAACGAGCTAAAAGAATACTTGATAATAATGAAAAAGATCAAAAATCAATTTCTTGATGATAGGAGTTAATTCTAATGGATTGTTTATTCTGTAAAATTATTAATGGCGAGATTCCTTCTCAATTGATTTATGAGGATGAGCAAGTTTACGCTTTTCATGATATAGATCCTAAAGCACCTATTCATTTTCTAGTTATACCCAAAAAACATATTGCAACTCTTAATGATATGCAAACCAGTGATGAACCATTAATAGGTCATTGCGTATTTACCGCACAAAGATTAGCTAAAGAATTAGGCTGTCAAGATGGTTTTAGGGTGGTGATGAATTGTAATGAATTAGCTGGTCAAAGTGTTTTTCATATTCATATGCATATCTTAGGACAGCGGCAGTTACAGTGGCCACCAGGTTAGTGGTTATAAGTTTTTTATGTAGTAAGGAGGTTTACTATGTCAAATCAACGTCATTATACGCCCGTAGATAAATTATTTATGCAGGTGAGCTATGCTTTACGCACCCTATTACCATTTTCTGGTTCTCCCTATAGAGTTACACCTGCTAAAACAATCGAAGAATCTGCAATGACTGAACAAGAAACTAAACATGTAGCAGGTCTAATGCGTATCAATCATACAGGCGAAGTTTGTGCACAAGCTTTATACCAAGGTCAAGCATTGACTGCTAAATTATCTGAAGTAAGGGAAACTATGGAGAAAGCTGCGGAGGAAGAAATTGATCATTTAGCTTGGTGCGAGCAACGAGTTCGTGAACTAGGACAAAGACCAAGTATTTTAAATCCACTTTTCTATGGCCTTTCTTTTGGCTTAGGGGCAACTGCTGGCTTAATTAGTGATAAATTAAGTTTAGGATTTGTTGCTGCTGTTGAAGATCAAGTATGTAAGCATCTAGATGAGCATTTAGAACAATTACCTATAGCGGATGAAAAATCGAGAGCTATTCTTGAGCAAATGCGCTTGGATGAAGCACAACACTCAACTAATGCTTTAGCAGCGGGGGGCTTTAAATTTCCTAAGCCCATTAAAATAGGTATGACGTTATTATCCAAAGTTATGACTAAAACGACTTATCGAATTTAAATAAAAAACCCAATCAATTGATTGGGTTAAATAGTAAAGTAGTGTCATTTTTTGGGTATATTACAACCATAAAATATTTCTAACATTTCTTGATGTAATCTTTCACTAACATGGGCTTTTTCTTCATCAGAAAGCTTGTTAGTAGCATCACCAAACAAATAATTTTCCAAGACAAAGTCTTTAAGAAGCATTTTGGTATGGAATAAGTTTTCTTGATAGACGTTGACATCAGTCATTTGATAAGCCGCTCTAGTATCTTCAGAAAGATAGTTTTGAATAGAATTGATCTCATGATCTATAAATAACTTACGACCTTTTACATCACGGGTGAAGCCTCTGACTCGGTAATCTATGGTTACTATATCTGAGTCGAATTGATGAATTAAGTAGTTAAGCGCTTTAAGCGGTGAAATTACCCCGCAAGTAGATACATCTATATCTACTCGAAAGGTAGCTATTCCCTCAATAGGATGAGCTTCTGGATAAGTATGAACAGTAATATGACTTTTATCTAAATGGGCTAAAATAGTATCACGTAACGGACCGGGCGATTCTTTTTTATAATCAACATCGGTAACTGGAACAGGTTGTTCAGAGATTAATATAGTGACACTGGCCCCTTGCGGATCATAATCTTGGCGAGCAATGTTTAAAATATTAGCTCCTATAATGTCAACAACCTCAGTTAAAATTTGGGTAAGCCGCTCTGCATCGTAGACTTCATCTATATAGCGTATATAGGCTTGTTGATCTTCATGAGTTTCGGCATAACTGATATCATAGATATTAAAACTTAATGTTTTAGTCAGATTGTTAAAGCCATACAATTTAGATTTATTGCTCACTTATTGGTTTGACTCCTATAAATAATCATCGAATATCGGGCTATTGGATTAATCATATTAGCACTATCTGTATAGACAAGATTTGCTGTTGTATCATTAATATCAAATGAAAGAGTGCATTATGCAAATCTAGAAGGATACTTCAAGTTGTTTTTAATGATAAACTGTTAAACATTATTTGGGACAAGATATACTAAATGAATCGTTTATTTTATAGTTTATTATTTTATTTCACACTACCTATCATTATCTTACGTTTATTGTGGCGAGCAAGAAAGGCGCCAGCTTATAAAAATCGCCTGGCTGAGCGTTTTGCTTATAAATTAGGTATGAAGACTCATGGCATTTGGGTTCATGCAGTTTCTGTAGGAGAAAGTATTGCCGCTGCACCAATGATTTATGCTTTGCAAGCTAAATATCCTCATTTACCCATTACCATCACCTGTATGACACCTACTGGCTCAGAGCGTATTCAAGCTCTATTTGGAGATAAAGTATACCATTGTTATATGCCTTACGATGCTCCTTGTATTGCTAGGAGGTTTTTAAAAAAATTACAGCCTAAATTAGCTATAATTATGGAAACAGAATTATGGCCAAATCATATCTATTATTGCCATAAATATGGAATCCCTACTATTTTAGCTAATGCTAGATTATCTCAGCGTTCAGCAAAAGGTTATAGCCGTTTTCCGCATTTAATTAGTCCTATGTTAAATTCATTAAGTTGGGTTGCCGCACAGACTCAAGCGGAAGCCGACAGATTTATTCAATTAGGGACTAAGGCTGAACATGTTTCAGTTATTGGCTCTGTAAAGTTTGATGTTAGCATAGAACCTAGTTTAATTAATAAAGCAACTGACATAAGACAGCAATGGCAAACTAATAAACGACCTACCTGGATTGCTGCTAGTACCCATGCAGGAGAAGATGAAATAGTATTAGAAGCACATAGGCAATTATTGGCGCAACATAATGATGCATTACTTATTCTAGTTCCTCGTCATCCAGAACGTTTTGAAAATGTATATGAATTAGCCTCCCAATATTTTAAAACAGTTAAACGCTCAGAAAAAGCGCCTGTAACTAATAATAGTCAAGTGCTGTTAGGGGATACTATGGGGGAGTTATTGTTTTTATATGCCTTGGCTGATATGGCTTTTGTTGGGGGGAGCTTGGTTGATGTTGGTGGGCATAATGTATTAGAGCCTATAGCTTTACATAAACCTGTCATTTGTGGCCCTTATCTTTATAATTTTAAGGAAATTACCAACCAACTTATTGCTGAACAAGCATTATTAATAGTAAATAATTCTCAAGAGCTATTTTTACATTTAAAGAAATTAATAGAGAAGCCTGAAATGATTGCCCAAATGGTAGAGGGAGGTAATCATATCATGCAACGTAATAAAGGGGCCTTAGCAAAATTGTTGAAGGAAATAGCTAACTATTTAGATTAAGTTAAGGTATAACGCTTAATTAAAGTCATGTATCGAGAGCTTAGCAAAGCTAACTATTATGAGTTATTGTATAGTTAGCTTTATAAGCTAGGTATTTATTAAGGTTGTAATAGAATTTTAGGTGACCAATGTAACCATTCTTCTTTGGCTTCCTTATGAAGGACAAATACTCTACCAGCTGGGACTGGATTTCCCATATTATTATCAGGGGTAGCGAAGCCAATGCCACCTTCCATAACCGTTTGTAAAGATTCAGTCCTTACTTTGACACCTTTAAAAAGGCCAGCTTCTATGCCAATACCGCTTGTGTTCCAAAATCTTGAGTTACTTCTAACGAGAGAGGCATATTTAGGTTCAATAACTATGCTAATGATAACTGAGTCAGCTTGAGGAGATAATTTGAAATCAGTTACTTTGCCTACAGCAATTTCTTTATAAGTAACGGGGACCCCTATATTAAGTGAGCCTCTTCTTGGTGCGGTGAGTAAGAGTTGTAGACCAGAATCTGATGACTTAAGATTAGGCATTTTGGATTGAACAATAAAAGAAGTCTGTTGCTTAGCAGAAGCTGTACCTGGCAAGACTTCAAGGTAGGTGCCTGTAATAAGTGTGCCTAAGTTAGCCGTTTTTAGAAGTCCAAGCTCTGGCTTAACAACCCAGAATATACTGTTATTACGAGTAATGAGGTTAACTCCCTGGGTAATACGGGCAATAGCAGTTACTTTTGATAGATCGTTCGTTAATCGGATTGACTCAATAGTCCCAACCGTTAGTCCCCTAACTTTAATAGGAGTACCTTTGGTAATGCCTTCGCTATTAGTCAACTGCAAAGTAATAAGAGTACCTGTTGCGCGGGCTTTTTGTTCAGTAGGATAAAGGGGAAAAGCCTTGACTCCTTTGATAGGACTAGCTTTAAGATTGGGTGTATCAAAAGCTATGCCTCCTAATAATAAGGTGGTAAGTGATTCACTCTTAACTTTAATGCCTGAAAAACTACCTGTTAATTGAATGCCACTGGCATTCCAAAAAAGGGTAGAGGCGTTGATAAGGTGTGCATACTCAGCATCTATGTGTACCCCTATAATAATTTCTTGATTAGTTTTAGATAATTGATAACTTTGTACAGAACCTACCTTCATTTGTTTGTAAAGGATAGGGCTGCCTATATCAATAGAAGCTAATTGTTTACTTTTCAATATGAGATGTAAGCCTGTATCATCCGTATTTAAAGGAGGAGCTTTAGCCCTGATGGTAAATTGTCTGGTAGGCTTGCCCTTTTTAGAAAAATGTACTTCTATGTAATTACCTTTTAGTAATGTATCTAGACCAGATATACCCGCTAAAGAAATAGTGGGTTTAACAACCCAAAACTCAGTTTGCTCATGCAGTAAGTTTTCAGTGCGCGAGTCCATATTAAGTTCAGCAACCGCTCCTGAATAGTCTTTGGCGAGTTTAATTTTGCTCAAGGTTCCTACTTGAACGCCATGGTAAATAACGGCCGTTTTTCCTTCTACAAGTCCCGCTAGTTCACGTAGCTTTAATTCAACTTTAATCCCAGATTGAGCTGCTACAAAGTCATCATATAGATAAAAAGGGCTATTAGTATCTAGCGGGGTAGTCTCTTTAAGGGTTTCTTCTGGTGTATCAAATGCTATCCCTCCTGATATCAAACTTATAAGGGAATCAGTATGGACTTTAAAACCTGAAAGTCCACCAGTCAGGGTAATGCCACTAGCATTCCAAAAACGGGTATGTCTATTAATAAGCTTTTTGTAAGGTTCATCAATAAGAATATTAATATTGACGGTTTGCTGATCTGTTGATAGCTGATAACTCTTTATTTGTCCTACTTGGATTTGACGGTAATAGATAGGACTGCCTTGTTCTAAAGAACCTAATCTATCAGCCTGGAGGGTGAGATGCAATCCAGCTAAATTGTCTAATAAAGCAGGTGCTCTTTTTAGTGCTACAAATTTTTGGCTAGTCGGCCCTTCAACAGGCTCCACAGAAATATAAACTCCTGAGACAATAGTTTCAAGGCCAGTAACGCCTGCAAGAGAAACTTTAGGACTCACAAGCCAGAACAATGATTTTTTACCTAAATAGGGGGCTGTATCTTTATCTATTTCGATGGTGGCAATGACGTTACGAATTTTATTATCTATACGTAAGTCGGTCACTTTACCTATCGCAATCCCTTTATACATGACCATCGTTTTATTAGCTTGAATGCCACTACCATTATCAAATTCAACTTGAATAGTTATCCCTCTATTTTGGTAGGACTGCCAGCCTAACCAAAGGGTAATAGCGAGTGCTACAATAGGCAATAGCCAAATAGCTGACCAATTAGTTTCTTTAGATTTTTTGGCAGTTTCTAATGTGTTCATTCTGTTTCTTTTCCATCTTTTTCGATAGTTTCAGCGTGATCCCAAATAAGTCTAGGGTCAAAGGATAGGGCAGCAAACATAGTGATAACAACTACACTACCAAAAGCTAAAGCTCCCCAGTCAGCTTCAATAGTAGAAAGATTACCAAAATTAACTAAGGCTACCATGATGGCTATCACAAAAATATCTAGCATGGACC